>CAJPTO010000090.1 GCA_905373605.1 uncultured Prevotella sp. | reverse complement strand
GAGGCATGGTTAAGGGCATCGCTGATGATGGCGTCTTCTTCGGTGAATAGCGGTTCGAAAACACCACCATTGGCATCGAAACAGGCGGCATAAAGGATGGTGTCTTCGGTTTTGAAATAGTTGGAAATTGCTTGTTCCAACTCTTTGTGGGCATCTTGCGTGCCACAGATGAAACGAACCGACGACATGCCAAAGCCCCTGCGGTCCATCATGCGCTTTGCCCCCTCGATAAGGCGAGGATGGTTAGACAGGCCTAAGTAGTTGTTGGCACAAAAGTTTAGCACCTCTTTCCCTTTCACGGTGATAGCGGCTTGCTGAGCACTCTCAATGAGCCTTTCCTCCTTATAGAGTCCGGCTTCTTTAATCTCAGCGATGCTCTTGCTGAGATGTTCTTTCATTTTGCCATACATAATGATCCTTAAATTTAAGTTACAGAGAGCAAAGTAAATCATTTTTTTTGATACAACGGCCGAATGTGGCCTTTTTTTTAATAAGTAACGCGATTTTAAACTTCTTTAAATATTAACTTTTTATACATATCAGAAAAAGCAGTTACTTTGCATCCGAAAAACAAAAAACAGATAAAAACAGTTATGAAAAATGTTTTAGTCATTGGATCAACTGGCCAGATTGGTTCCGAACTAACTGGCGAACTGAGGAAACGTTACGGTAACAGTAACGTAGTGGCAGGCTACATTCAAGGTGCAGAGCCTACGGGCGAGTTGAAAGAAGCTGGCCCTTGTGCCATTGCCGATGTGACAAATGCAGAGATGATTGCCGAAGTGGTGCGCAAGTACAACATCGACACCATCTACAACCTCGCCGCCTTGCTCTCTGTTGTGGCGGAAAGCAAACCACGCTTGGCGTGGAAGATTGGCATTGACGGCTTGTGGAACATTCTGGAAGTGGCACGCGAAAACAATTGCGCGGTATTTACGCCGAGTTCCATTGGCTCGTTTGGGCCAGACACGCCACACGAGATGACACCGCAAGACACCATCCAACGCCCTGCAACCATTTATGGAGTGTCTAAAGTGACAACCGAATTGTTGAGCGACTACTACCAAAAGAAATATGGTGTTGACACGCGTTCGGTGCGTTTTCCCGGCATCATTTCTTATGTAACGCCTCCTGGAGGCGGCACAACCGACTATGCCGTAGACATCTATTATTCGGCGGTTAAGGGCGAGAAGTTTGTTTGTCCTATCCAAAAAGGCACACGAATGGACATGATGTACATGCCCGATGCATTGCATGCTGCCATACAACTGATGGAGGCCGACAAGACAAAACTGACGCACCACAACGGATTTAACATCGCTTCGATGAGCTTCGACCCCGAAACCATCTATCAAGCCATCAAAAAGTACAAGCCAAACTTCGAAATGGTTTACGACATCGACCCCTTAAAGCAAAGCATTGCCGACAGTTGGCCCGACCAGATGGACGACTCGGCTGCACGTAAAGAGTGGGGATGGATGCCTCAATACGACCTCGACTCGATGACCAAAGACATGTTGGAGAAGCTTTCTGCTAAGTTGTTGAAATAATTAAGCTGCTTGCTTTCCACTTTGTGTGCTTGCATTGGCATGGTTAAAGCGACACACTTTCAATGTGGTGCGCTTGAAACAATGGCATTACACACAGCTTGAAGACACACACTAGCCGAAGACATCGGATTGACCATTTAGGCAAACGCTTTTGTTAAGCCAAATCAGCAACAACCTGCCTGCTTGCCCAATGACAATCTGCTGAAAACAACATCAAAAAATACGCTTTGGCGCATTATCCTTAAGGATTGTTCCTTGATAGAAAGTTTAATGGCAGCTGTTCGAACGCGCTTTGTGCACTGTTCGAACAACTGCCATTTGCTTTTATGCGCAACGAAGCCAAAACAAAGTGGGCTTGGTTAGTTCTTTAGCTGCATTTTGAGATATTCCCCCGTGATGCTTTCTTTGCATTTTGCCAGTTCTTCTGGTGTGCCTGCAAACACAAGTTTACCCCCACGGTCGCCACCATCCGGGCCAAGGTCTATCACATGGTCGGCACATTTTATCACATCCATGTTGTGTTCAATCACAATGATGGAATGTCCACGCTCAATCAGCGCGGCCATTGCCTTCAACAGTCGTTTGATGTCGTGGAAATGCAAGCCCGTTGTTGGCTCGTCGAAGATGAAAAGCGTTGGTTCGGCTTTTTCTTGTCCGATGAAATAGGCCAGTTTAACGCGTTGGTTTTCGCCGCCCGAAAGGGTAGACGAATTTTGTCCAAGCTTGATGTAGCCCAGCCCCACATCTTCTAGTGGCAGCAATCTGTTGACAATGACCGTTTGTTTGTGGGTCTTGAAAAAGTCGATCGCCTCTGAAACGGTCATGTCCAGGATGTCGTTGATGTTTTTTCCCTCATACCGAACATCCAAGACATCTTGCTTGAAGCGCTGGCCATGACATGTTTCGCACTCCAAAACCAAGTCGGCCATGAACTGCATCTCAACAGTTATCACGCCTGCACCTTTACATTCCTCGCATCTTCCGCCATCGGCATTGAACGAGAAATATTGAGCCGAGAAGCCCAATTGCTTTGCCAGGGGTTGGTTGGCGAAGAGTTGGCGTATGGGTTCGTATGCCTTGACGTATGTGGCAGGGTTAGAACGGGTGCTTTTCCCGATGGGGTTTTGGTCCACGAACTCGACATGCTTCACCTGTTTGAGGTCGCCTTCCAGTGCAATGAACTCTCCAGGCGGGTCGGCCACGTCGCCCATGCTCCGCTTTAAGGCAGGAAACAGGATGCCTTTGATGAGCGACGACTTGCCCGAACCACTCACGCCCGTGACAACGGTCAGCACATTGAGTGGGAAATCCACGTCAATTCCTTTGAGATTGTTCATCCGCGCGCCTTTCAACCTTATCGATTGGTTCCACTTTCGCCTTGATGTGGGCGTTTCAATCCGCTCTGCCCCAGTAAGGTAAGCCACGGTATGGCTGTTGGGATATTTCTTTAAGGCGGCCTGGGTGATGTCTGTTGCCGGGCCGTTGAATACAATTTCGCCGCCCAAACGGCCTGCATCGGGACCAACGTCTATCAAGTGGTCGGCCTTTCGCAGAATGTCTTCATCATGTTCAACAACAATCACGGTGTTGCCAATTTCTACCAAGTCGTTCAAAACTTTAATCAGCCTGTCGGTGTCGCGGCTGTGCAGACCGATACTCGGTTCATCAAGGATGTATAACGACCCCACAAGCGAACTGCCCAGCGATGTTGTTAGCTGTATGCGCTGGCTTTCGCCGCCGCTAAGGGTATTGGATTGGCGATTTAGCGTAAGGTAATGCAGGCCCACATCGAGCAAAAATTGCAGGCGATTGTTTATTTCAGTGAGCAAGCGGGCGGCAATCTTGGCATCATAGTCGCTCAGTTTGAGGTTGTCGAACCACATCTTAAGCTTGCCGATAGGCATTTCCACCAAGTCGGCAATGCTCATTCCGTCTATTTTAACCCACGTTGCTTCTTTCTTTAAGCGTGTTCCATGACAGTCGGGACAGGTTGTTTTGCCACGATAACGGTTCAACATCACGCGGTATTGTATTTTATATTGGTTCTCGCGCACCATTTGGAAGAAGGCGTCAATGCAGACTTGCTCGCTGATGTCGCGACCTTTTTCGGAAGGAAGACCATGCCAGAGCATGTCTTTTTCTTTTCTTGAGAGTTCGAAATAGGGTTTGAAAATGGGGAAATTGTCTTTTGCCGCTCGCCTGCAAAACTCTTCTTTCCAGATGCCCATCTTGTCGCCGTGCCAGCATTGCACACATCCATCGTACACGCTAAGCGTGGAATTGGGAACGACAAGGCTTTCTTCGATGCCGATAACCTTTCCGAAGCCCTCGCATGTGGGGCATGCGCCTAGCGGCGAATTGAATGCGAACATGTTGTCGGATGGTTCTTCGAAGGTCATTCCGTCGGCTTCGAAGCGGGAAGAGAACGTGTAGGTGATGTTAGAAGGCAGGAACACCAGCCTGCATTCGCCTTGACCCTCGTACATGGCCGTCTCCACGGAGTCGGTAAGGCGCGAAAGATGTTCTTTTGTGTCGTCTACAGCCAATCGGTCGATGAGCAAAAGGTATTCTTCAGGCTTGGTATCCTTAGGCATTTCGGCGTTCTCCGTCAGCTCGTCTATGCGTACAAAGTCGCCTTTGTGCCATAATCGGGCATAGCCCTCTTGCACAAACATGTTGAGTTGCTTCTCAAAGGTTCTCCCTTCAGGCACATGTATGGGGGCCAGCACCACAAACTTTGTTCCGTTGGAATATTGTTTGGTGCATTGTATCACGTCTTCCACGCTGTGTTTCTTCACTTCCTGTCCCGAGATGGGCGAGATGGTCTTTCCGATGCGAGCGAAGAGCAGGCGCATGTATTCGTAGATTTCTGTGGAAGTGCCCACGGTTGAGCGTGGGTTTCGTGTGTTAACCTTTTGCTCTATGGCTATGGCAGGTGGCAATCCTTTGATGAAGTCGCATTCGGGCTTGCTCATGTTGCCTAGGAATTGTCGGGCATACGAGGAGAGCGACTCCACATAACGCCGCTGCCCTTCGGCATAAAGTGTGTCGAAAGCCAACGAAGACTTGCCCGAACCGCTGACGCCCGCAATGGCAATGAACTTGTTTCGAGGAATGTTAAGGCTGATGTTCTTCAGGTTGTTCACCCTCACTCCCTTTAATTCTATATGTTTATCCATAAATGCAATTCAATTTTGAACCTACAAAGTTACGGCTTTTCTTCTATGTGTGAAAATCAAAGGACAAAAAAGAATGTCTTTGTTTACCCCAAATGAAAAATGCCAAGCAGTCTTGTGTGCCACCATGAGGAGAAAACGCACGTTTGCGCGAAGTGTTTCGTTGGCTGGGACATAGTGTTTCGCATGCAAATCAATGACTTACAAATTAACATTGCGATGACAACTAACGGCAAAACTAATGGGATGTTCTGTATATTTGGATGGGTGCTGCAAGAGTTTAAGCACTATTACCCCATTTCAAGAAAAGAACCAGTCGTGGTTATGCCAACCGCGATGTGGGAGTTGGCGCAGCAGCTAACATAATCTAATCAACAGATAGAAGAAATAGGCCATGAAGAAGAACAATGTGCAACCGCACAAAAAAGCGACGACCTTCGCAGGCTATCGCTTCAAATCTTCAATAGGTATTAGTCCTCTTCTAAGGTAAAAAGATTGTTTTCAGGATAACGTGTACAAAGGTAGTTCTTTTTTGGCAGTTACCCAACTTTTAGCTTACTTTTCCACTCTATTGTTCTATTAAAGAAGTGTAAAATGTAAGGTTCGCAGACTTTCACGCATAACCATGCATTCCCCCGAGGAAATAATTCACGCCAAAATAGGTCATCAACACGGTTAGGAAAGCCAAAACAAGGTATAGGTGATAGGCCATTGCGCTGTTCAATCGAGGCAAAGAACGAGCGTGAACGGCTACGGCGTAGACCATTAGCGTGATAAGCGCCCACACTTCCTTGGGATCCCAACTCCAATATTGCCCCCAACTGACATTCGCCCATATAGCACCGATGAATATTCCCACAGACAAAGTGGCCAAGGCTGGGTAAAGAAACACGCGCGACAGCACCTGTAAGGCCGTTATCTGCTCGCCATACAATCCAGGTTTGGCCATTTCTTTAGCCTTTGACGAACACTTACCAGCAAAATACAGTACGATGGCACTTACACCACATATGAAGGTGAGCGAGAGAAGGGCGTAACTCATCATGATAATGCTGACATGCAGACTTAGCAAGGGGCTGTTGAGCACGGGCATGAGGTGGGTTATGGCGGGATCCATTTGCCCTATGTGGCTGACAAGCAAGAAAAAGCCGCTGAGGAAGTAGCCGAACATCAACACAATGGGAGCCTTGTGTTGCGTGGATATGGCAAGAAGCTGCACGAACCAAGCCACGATAAGCATTGTTTCGTAACCATTAGACATGGGAATGTTGCCCGAAGCAATCCAACGTAGCACAAGAACTGCAGTCAAAGCCGTAAACGAAAGGCACATGAAACCAAGGCTCAAGGCGTTGGCCAGCTTGTTTCTAGAGTGGTGTGAACTAAATAACGTTTGGTCTTCGCACATCGAAGGGTTTTCCAATCGCCGCTTCCTCGAGATGCGAACGATGAGCCAAGCCAACGACAAAAGACCTAAAGTGAGATTGAAAGCGAAAAGGATGGTGGTGAAGGGCAGCGCATTGTAAGCCCTTTCGGCACGTGTGCGGGTTAACGAGGGTATGCTTGCCGCACCATTTATCATCTGGAACTTGCGCAAACCCGTTACTAGCTCTTCGGCATGCGCATAGTTGTCTACCATCACATCGGTGTTTAGCACGTTGAACAGTTCGGCAATGTACCGCCGATGCAAGGAATCAATCTCGTTTGGCAGCTTGTCGGTTGGCGCATACCATCTAATGTCGCCTTTACTCGTTTTAAAAGGGAACACTTTCAGCAGCTTTCCTTGTCGCAATTGCAAGATAAGCTGAATGCGATCGTCGATGTCGCCTGCCTGTTTATGAAAGCCATCGTTGACCCCTTTGTACAATTCTTCAACATATGGGGCTAGCCGGTAGGCGTTGCCCAGTTTAAAGAAGTCGTTTGGCGAGCAGTAATCAGGTAGTTGCAAGGCCGACTTTAGGTCGCCCGACTTTATTCTTATTATCGGTTCGTTGCTCCATTCGCGTCCCCAGAACACAAAACCCAGCAACACTTGTTCGGCCGAATATCCCTTATAGCTTGTCTTGCCATTGAGTTTCTTGGTGAAATCGAGAGCTAAGGTTTGCATGGGGCAGATGCGGTTGTTGTAGTTTACGTACACACGGCCAAACTTTTCGGCCAGTGGTTTGGGGAAAGTGTGGGGTTGGGTTTCGCTACGTGCAGGGCTAACGGCAAGCAAAACGGTGGCGAAGACAAAGGCCTTGCGGATGAGTGGGTTGGTAAGCGACAGTCTAAACGTGCCCTTGGGATTGACAAGAAGCCAAAGCATGGAAACGAAAAGCAGGGCATAGCCCAGGTAAGTGACAGGAATGCCATAGGGATCGCTGTTGATGGCGAGCGTGCATCCCCGCTGATCACTGTCGTATGCGCTTTGGTAAAGGCGCACGCCACGAAAGCTTTTAATCTTGTTCATGGCGACAATGCCCGCTGTAGTGTCGTTGTTTGCCCAAAGGGTGATATGCGATTGGTAGTCGGCAATGGCCTCTGTCCCCTCGTGGTTTATCACATTAAAGGCATCAAGACGCGCAAAAAAAGGCAGTTGGCGTGTGGTTTGTTTCCCGTCCTTGCTTTGAAGCACAAAGGCATTCGTGGCTTTACCCATGCGTAGATGCACTGCACCTGTGTACGAAAAGGCCTTGGTGAGCCACGCTCCGCATAAGATTACGACAAAAGATAGATGGAGTAAGAGCAAATGCCAACGGCGCATGCGCATCCGAAGAATGTAAACGATGCCCATTGCGGCCAACAAAGCCCACAACAACGCAAACCATTGCGAGCCGTAAATGGCTGAATGGGCGTTGGCTGTGCCATTGGCTTTCTCGTAAAAGGTGGCCCATCCCATTACGATTACAAGGATAGAATAGACGAAAACAATGATTTTCTTAAGCTTTGCCATATCAATAATAGGTGCAACACTCACGGCGGGTAAGGCTTCGAGTGTTGCACCTTGATAAAAGTTGATGTATAAAATGCTGATTTTAGTTGACGAGTTGACAAGTTAACGAGTCAACAAGTTTATAAGTTCGTGAGTTTACATCGAGCGCAGGAACTTCACAACAGCATCTCTGTCGGCCTTTTTGAGGTGATAAAACTTTTCAGCCGACTTGTAAGCGTCGCCGTCTTTGCTGTAAGCATGCCACATGATAGCCTCTATTTCGTTGCGGGCGCGACAGTCGTGCAAGCGATCTTCGGCACCAGTGTTGGCTCGCGACAATCCTCTACCCCACAACGGCGTGGTGCGACACCAAGAACCATGAATGTCGTTCTTCATCTTCAGTCGGTGCTGAACAAGGTCGGTGTAAGGATAAATGGTTTGATTGGGATACTTAGGCAGGCTAAGATTGTTGTTAACAAGCACACGTGGCCGCCACATGTTGTCTTCTCCCGTCTTCCATTGTGGGCGATGGCAATGCGCACAACCAATGGCCATGAACACTTGCTTGCCCCTTTGCACAATGGGATTGTGCAAATCGCGGGCACGTGGCACGGCCAATCCCCTATGCCAAACCATGTATTGCCAGAAGTTGTTGTCGGTCATGTCGGGCTTAAACTTGTGATAAGGATTGTCAAACTGGTTTGTTTTGGGGTCGAGCAAATGCCTTACGGCCTCTTTAATGCCAGTTTCCGTGCCATCAGCATAGTAAGGCGACTTGGGATTTTTCTTTATTGCGTCGATAACGCTTTGCGTTTTAGACATCGCTTCGGCCCAAGCAGAGGTGGTATAAAGGTAAGGACGGTCGGAACGACTTACGTTCGTGATGTTCCACATGGCGTTTGCGCCAGGTCCGTCTTGCAACGATGCACGCGTCATGGCGTAAGTAAAGCGTTTCACCTTCATCGTTCCGTCTTCCAAACGATAGTAAGCACCGTTAGATTTGCCCAAGGTGGGATCGCCAGCCCAAGTGTTCTTTTCCTTATTCCACATGGCAGGGTTGAGTTCAACACCATGACTAGCCTCCAATTGGTATTGCTTCAACACCTCTTCTTCGGGAATGGCATCTAGCAATCCCGTGCCATAAAGGCCAATGGTAGACTCAAGACGGAATGCAAGGTTTGTGGGTTTGGGGTCTGTTCTAAAGGCAGCAATGTCGATGCTTACCTCTGGATAGGTCAGACTATACTTTTCTCCGTCTTCGAATTGCATCTTCAAGCCGCTCTCCATAGCCGTAATCTCCTTCCATTCTATTTTCACGGCATCTTCATCAATAGGTGCAAGGAAAGGCGAAGTGGCATTTGTCTGGGGCATACCCGTCACTTCGGCGATGTATGGGCCGTCATTACTGTTGGCTCCACCCACGGGATGGTAGATAACCAGCAAGTAGCCGTTGCCGCTTTGTTTGGTGCTATAGTTGTTAACACGTTTTCCATGTCCGTATCCGGGGTGACAATCGATGCACTGCGAGCGCACGTATGCAGGACCAAGACCAGTAAGTATGGGTGTTTTGCTGTTTAATTGGAAGCGGTGTTCGAACATGTATTCGCCCTTAAGAAAAGCTTCATTAAGGTCTGCGGCATCAATTGCAGGCGAAGGGTCTTCGTAAGATGTGTTGCTCGTGTTCTCTGTTGTACCCAATTCGCCACCAGGATACCATTCATCAGCAGACATATTACCGATGGCTTGGCCTACATACTTGTAGTCGTCTTCATCATAAGTTACTTGCACTTCATCGTCTTTCGAACACGAAGCTAACAAGGTGCAAGCCATTGTTGCACCAAGAAGTAGTGCGTTTAATCTAATTCGTTTCATAATGTTTCTCCTTTTACCAATAAGATTAGTTCTATTCAGCCCCATTGGAATTGAAAATCAAACCTGTCTTGAACAAAACTTCAACGTTGTGCCACCGCATTGAGCGGGGCACAACGTTTAAAGACTAATTAGAAAAATTAATTTTTCAATATCCAAGTATTGGCTTCGCCAAGAGCTTTTGATAGCTCGTCAATCTTATCCATTGCGATTTTCACTTGTTGGTGAGAACGGTTTTTAACGAAAGGATTGATATTCTTTTGGCAATACTGCAATTGGTCTAGTGCAGCTTTCAATTTGGCTTGCAAGTTATTGGCTAATTCCGGATTATAAGTTGCCAAATAAGCCATGATTGAAGAACTAGAATAGCTAGATTGATTCAAATTGCCATAAAGCGCATTCTGAATGCTCATGATATTGCCATAGAAGTCGGTGAAAGAATTATAACTATAAGGAGATTCAATGTAGTTGGGGTCGTCAGTCACCAAATTCCCATCATCATCTTTGTGTGTCTTTGCCTGACCCGTGGTAGCACGATAAGCTTGTCCCATCTTTTGGTCGCTAACTTCGCCACAAATTGTGATACAGCCACCTTCAATAATTTCTTCAACCACCTTTTTCCATGTTCCGTAGTTGCTTACACCGTTTCCCTTTCCAACAGAAAGCATGTTTTCTCCAAAGCTTAAGCCATTTGCTTTTACGGTAGTTTCGAATTGATCTGGGTAAGCTTTGAAGCATTCAGCAACACGCGCAACGTGTGCTGCGTTCGCTTTGTTGCCAAGCCACGACACTTCGAGTTGGAAACAGCGGTCGCGAAGATAGGCAGCAGCAGCAGTTGTAAATGTCAATTCCATGCCTCCCGTTACAGGATTAGCGTTAAATGCCTCGTCTGTTTCAACTGCATCTTTAGCCAAGTCAGCTGCTTTACGGGGTTGTCCGTCGCGGAAGAAAACAAACTCAATGCCGTGGAAGCCTTTGTTGGCCTCGCTTAAGTTGTTAATTGCTTTAATGAAGGCGGTCCCCTCTACATTAGATAGCGCAGCAAGCTTTGCCGCATCGTTCAAGTCTGCAGCCAAAGCATCAAGATCCAAAGGCCAAGAATCGATGCTTGGGTCAATCTCAAAGTCTTTTGCTGGGCCATAAAGCTATGCTTCGCTCTCTTCCCAATGTGCACGAGCGCGTTTGTAAGTAGCACAAACATCATCCACTTCTTTCTGTGTGATGGCTTCTCCTGCCAACGATTTCTTTTTCAAGGCAGAGATTTCATTAAAGAGAACCTCAGCCTCGTTAGCAAGATTGGTATATGTCTTAGTTACCACATCGTTTACATAAGTGTGTGTCAAGGCAGCTAATGCCTCATCTTTACTCATGGTTTCGGCTGCAGGTTCTTCTTCGCTACAAGCCGTGGAAGCCAGTAGCCATTACACTTGCCACTGCAAAATAC
>CAJPTO010000089.1 GCA_905373605.1 uncultured Prevotella sp. | reverse complement strand
GTTCGCTAAGCAACGCGTGGAAATATTCAAACCGGCCATCGACACGCGCTTTTCTGAAGAAGACGTGGTGAGCCACGACAGAAATGCCATTCGTTGCACGCCCGTAGACTCGTCGTCGGCCATATTGTTGCTCTCGGCCGACATTGATGTTGTGGGCATAGACGAGGCGCAATTCATGGACGAAGGGCTGGTATCGGTGTGCAACGAGTTGGCAAACCGCGGCGTTCGCGTTATCGTGGCGGGCTTGGACATGGACTTCAAGGGCGTGCCTTTCGGCCCGATGCCCGCGCTTTGCGCCATTGCCGACCAAGTTACAAAGGTGCATGCCATCTGTGTGCGCTGCGGGGCCTTGGCTTATGTGAGCCATAGGCTGGTGGAAGGCGACAAGCGCGTGCTCATCGGCGAGATGCAAGAGTACGAACCCCTGTGCCGGCATTGCTACCAAAAGGCTATGGCTGCGCGCAAGGCTGGCAAAACGCCCGAATGAAACCCACAAACACCCAATGCAACAGCGTTGAACGAACAACAAAAACAACAACATACTTATGCTTGAAGAGAAAATAACATTCGACAAACTGGTGAGATGGATTATCTGCGGAATGATTATCCTGGCCGTTTACTTCCTCACAAACAGCATGAGCGAGGTGCTTCTGCCCTTTTTCATTGCCTGCCTGTTGGCCTACCTGCTTTATCCGCTGGTGAAAATCACCGAGAAATACCTGCACATACGCATACGCGCGCTGTCTATCATCTTCGTGGTGTTGGTGCTTGTGGGCGTTCTCGTTGGCGTTGGCATGCTTGTTGTGCCGTCGCTGATAGACCAGTTCGACAAAATCTCCGAACTTGCCGCGCGTTACTTGGGCAGTTCCACCCACAAGGGCGACCTTTCGGGGTACATCCAAAACTGGTTGCGCGAGCATCAAGAAGACATCGACCGCCTTGTGCGCAGCAAAGACTTCAACGACGCTGTGCGAACGGCCATGCCCAAGCTCTTTAACCTGTTGGGGCAAACGGCAAGTGTGGTGGTGAGCATCGTGGCATCATGCATCACCTTATTATATATGTTCTTCATTTTGCTCGATTACGAGTTCTTGACCGAGAACTGGGTGCGCATCTTCCCCAAGAAGAACCGTCCCTTCTGGAACGAACTGGCCGAAGACGCATCGCGCGAACTCAATAATTACATACGTGGGCAGGGGCTTGTGTCGCTCATCATGGGCATTATGTTCTGCATTGGCTTCACCATCATCGATTTTCCCATGGCCATTGGCTTGGGAATACTCATCGGCGTGATGAACCTTGTACCTTACTTGCACACATTCGCCCTCATCCCCACGGCATTCTTGGCCTTACTAAAGGCAGCCGACACGGGCCAGAACTTCTGGGCCATCTTCGGAATGGCCTTCTTGGTGTTCGCCGTGGTGCAAATCATCTCTGATATGGTGGTGACGCCGCGCGTGATGGGCAAGGCAATGGGCCTTAATCCCGCCATCATCCTGCTCTCGTTGTCGGTTTGGGGGTCGCTCTTAGGCTTCATTGGGGTTATCCTTGCGCTCCCGCTCACCACCCTCATCATTGCATATTGGCAGCGGTATGTGACGAAAGAGAAGGTTGAAGACAAGCCAGAAACACCTCAAGAAACACCTCAAACAACGCAAAAAAGCGAATAAAACGCCTTTCGAAAAGAAAAAACGTGCGATTTGTTTGCTGGTTTAACCAAAAGTGTGTACCTTTGCACTCGCAAAACAAAAAAGCTTTGTTGGAAGATCCGCTAGCTCAGCTGGTAGAGCACAACACTTTTAATGTTGGGGTCTTGGGTTCGAGCCCCAAGCGGATCACAAAAAGGACACTCATATGGGTGTCCTTTTTTGTGTTTTTACCATCTTTGTCACCCCCTGTTGAGGTCGTTCCATGCCCCTTGGTTGGCTAACCGATGAGCCTTCGCCCCTTAATTCGCAATACCACACGTTCATTTTGCAGCCTCTTTTTTCGACTTTACTTCTTTTTAATCGTATAGATAGTAAAAAAACAGCAACATCCAGATGGAACAAGACGAAATGGAATTTATCGTCGCCCAATGCCAAAAAGGCAGCAAAGAAGCCTTTCGAAGGTTGGTGGGAGAATACCAAAGCATGGTTTTCTCACTAACGCTCAAGATGCTATGCGATGAAAACGACGCGAAAGATGCCTGCCAAGACACCTTTGTTAGCGTTTGGTTGAACTTGCACAAGTACAAATCAGAGCGGGGAAAGCTATCTACATGGATATACACCATTGCCGCTAACATCTGTCTTGACAAGCTTAAACGCAGTAAACAGCGGCTGATTGTGCAGGAAGACGAACGCGTATTCAGGACGTATGCCAACAACCCATCGCCCGAACGACAGCTGATGAACTCGGAATGGGTGTCTATCGTGAAGGTGTTGGCAGCGCGATTAAGTGCCAAACAGCAATTGGTTTTCACCCTGCGCGTGCTAGAAAACTTGCCAATAGACGAGGTTGAAAGCATCACTGGCATGAATGCCGACAAGATAAAGAGCAACTTATACGTTGCCCGACAGCAGATTAAACAACAATTAACACAGCTAGGTTATGAACAAGAGTGACAATCTTTACTCCGATATAATAAGTGGGCTGCAAGGAAAGCAACCCTCACTTGAACATTCACGCGAAATGACGGATGGTGTAATGGAACGCATCGCGCAAAGAAAACAAAAGCGTTTTGTTCTTGCCCTCCGCTTTTGTGCCATTGCGGCATCCTTAGCACTGATCTTCGGTATCTCATCCATCGTTGAGGTTACGCCACAGAACAATAAAATGGCGTTGCCTTACCTGCAACAAGCTTTACCACATAAGACCGATGGTGCGTACCTTCAGAACAAGTATTTGAAAAGAAACCAATATGAACTTATAAAACAAAACTATTATGAAAACAATAATTAGGCTAGGGTTTCTGTTTTTAATTCTGTTTGCAGCCTCATGCAACAACAAATACCAAGGCAGCGCAACCACCATTGTGAACGAAGATGGCACGTGTAGCAGGGAGTTGTCTTTCCAACTCGACTCGGCACAGTTGGTTAGTGGTGTCTTCAATGCAGATGAAAGTATGCTAAGATGGAACAAGGGTTGGCATCTCACGTGGGGAATAAAGGGCGATAGCCTTCGACGGGCATTTCCCGTGGGGCTTAAAGCCTACCAAGCGCTCAGTAAGCTGTGCAGAAAAGACGGACGCTCAGCAGCAGACACCATCCTTGTGTATGCCAAAAACAACTTCAACTCTGTGGAAGAGATGGCCAAAGCCACAACTTTCACTGTGGGCTCGCTGCAAATCACACCGCGAATAACCTTTAAACGCTCGTGTGGATTGTTCAGAACCGAATACACTTACGAGGAAGTTTATCCTCAACAGCACATCAACTTCCCCATCCCCATGAGTAAATTCTTTACCAAAGAAGAGATTGGGTTTTGGATGAACGGAACACCCAACCTCATTGGAGGGCTCAATGGCATCGAGATAGACGACATTACGCAGCGGCTTAAAACAAAGTACACGCAATGGGTTATTGCCAACGACTTTGAAATGACCTATCAAACAATCGTCAAAAACTATTCGCGCATAGCAACGAAAGCCATAGACAAACAGCGTTTTGTGGCCCTGCACGACACGCTTTTGCAAGAATATTCCAAAGAAGCCGACCCGAAAGCCATACATCTGGACAAATCCAAGTGGTTTAAGAACTTTTTCCACTCGGACGTTTACTCCGAAATACTCGACAACGACACGTTAATGCGGCCGGTAGAAATGCTTGAGTGGAACTTCATTGCCTTGTCAATGTTCAACATCGACTACCATCTTACCTTTCTCGGTACCGATTATCCGCCCTCATTAAGCAAACTTACAGGCAGCAGGTTGATGGCTTCAGATGTGGTTATGTCGTGTTGCATAATCAAGAAAAACGTGTGGGCGTTTGCGTTAATAGCTGCGGTATTGATTGTTTCGCTTGTGTTGCTGGTGTTAAAACGAAAAAAACGCTAAGGGGTTTTCCGCATAGCGGATGCTTATCTCCCTTAAGGCCCGTGAACTTTTGCGTGGAATGTTTAGAACCAGCCTTAATACGAGCTTGCGCATCTTTTGTCTGCCTACTAAAATGGCAAGCAAATGATGCGTTTTTTAATGGCACAGAACCACTGATTTTTTTTTCATTCCTCGATTTGGCTCACCTTCACTTTATGTTTTGGCGCATTCCCTCTTTCCATTTTGGCATGCGCCTTCCCCTTTTCCCCATTCTAAGCACGTATTTCTCAAATTGCGCAACGCGAAATTTACTTCGTCTGGCCGTATTTATTGCCGAAAAAGGTTCGGTTTGTCGCAAATAAAACATACCTTTGTAAAGAAATAATGTGAATACAGGTGGCTTTCGCCAACAGCTTCAAAGGCTATCACCTGCGCAACTGCCGATAACCTGCGTGAAAAGTGCGGCGAGCGATTTTTCATGCCACACCCAACACAACTGAGAACCCAAATTTAAACGTCGCATGTGGCCTTACCGCGTGCAGAAACAATCAAAATACATGCTGCCCGTAAACGAAACGGCGGCAACGACCAAAACAACACTGCGAAAAATGAACAAAATGAAGACCTATCCTGCACTGCTCGCCCCGGCATTGCTCACGGCTGTGGGCGTACAAGCCAAGCAGGTGAAGAACAATCGAGCCGACGACACACGCCGACCTAACGTGATTATCATTTATGCCGACGACCTTGGCTATGGCGACTTGCAATGTTATGGCGCACGAAACGTGGAAACACCCAACGTTAATCGCCTTGCCAACCAGGGCATTCGCTTCACGAACGCCCATGCCGTGGCCGCCACTAGCACACCTTCGCGCTACTCTCTGCTCACGGGCGAATACGCTTGGCGACGCCCAGACACGGATGTAGCCCCAGGAAATGCGGGGATGATTATCCGTCCCGAGCAGTTCACCCTGGCCGATATGTTCAAAAGCGTGGGCTATGCCACATGCGCCATCGGCAAATGGCACTTGGGATTGGGCGACAAAAGCGGCGAACAAGACTGGAATGCGCAACTGCCAGCTGCACTGGGCGACCTTGGTTTCGACTATAGTTACATCATGGCGGCCACCAGCGACCGCGTTCCGTGCGTGTTCATCGAAAACGGACATGTGGCCAACTACGACCCTTCGGCACCCATCGAGGTGAGTTACAAGCGCAATTTCGAGGGCGAACCCACTGGCAAAACGCATCCCGAGCTGCTCTATAACCTTAAGTCGAGCCACGGACACGATATGAGTATCGTTAACGGCATCGGCAGAATTGGCTACATGAAAGGCGGTGGAAAGGCCCTTTGGAAAGACGAAAACATTGCCGACTCCATCACCGCCCACGCCATTAGCTTTATTCGCGACAACCGCGAGCGGCCTTTCTTCATGTATTTTGCCACCAACGATGTGCATGTTCCGCGTTTTCCGCACGCCCGTTTTCGCGGAAAGAACCCTATGGGATTTCGTGGTGACGCCATTGTTCAGTTTGATTGGAGCGTGGGACAGCTGCTCAAAGCCCTCGAACAATACGGCATTGCCGACAACACGCTCATCATATTAAGCAGCGACAACGGCCCCGTGGTGGACGACGGCTATGCCGACAGGGCCGAAGAGCTGCTTAATGGCCATTCGCCTGCCGGCCCTTTCAGGGGCAATAAGTACAGTGCGTTCGAAGGCGGAACGGCCATTCCTGCCATCGTTTGGTGGAAACGGGGTGTTAAAGGCGGCCAAGAGAGCAACGTGTTGATGTCGCAGATAGACTGGTTGGCTTCGCTGGCTCAGCTTGTTGGCGCACAATTGCCAAAGGGTTCGGCGAAAGACAGCGAAGCCCGCCTGGGAAATCTCTTGGGAACAGACGCAACCAACCGCCCGTGGGTTCTCGGGTTGAGCAGTTCGCGCGTGCTTTCTGTGCGCACGCCGCAATGGAAATACATCGAACCTAGCGATGGCGGAAAGATGATTACATGGGGTCCGAAGATTGAAACGGGCAACAACCCCACCCCACAGCTTTACGACATGACCAAAGGTGCGTACGAAAAAGACAACGTAGCCAATGATAACCCCAACGTGGTGTACGAACTTCAAAACATCCTGCGACACGAAAGGGCGAAAAAATAGCAACTTTATCTGATTAGCGATGAAGAAAAAAAACGAATGGTAAAGCGTTTTAGCGCATAAGCAATAAAGGAAGTTATCTTTGCTTTTAATGTATGATGGATAGCATTTAGAATCCATTACGCCATTTCGGGATAAGGAACAACTCCTTTTATGAAGTCTTTTGTCGCGATGAGGGGGTGATTGATTCAACAACCGCTTTGCAGTAGTTGAGCCAATCCGCTCTCATTACGATAAAACAATGTGCAAAAGGAGTTGCTCCTTATCCCGAACTGGCCCATAACATAATTGTTGTTGAGCACAAACCACGTATTAACTCCCTAAATTCATTTCGCGTCCACCACAGATCTCTTCTTATTAGTTTACAAAACCACTCTTCCCTTACATGCAATTCTAGCATTTTTCAAGGCCTTTAAACCAGCAAAGTGCATGCATTTCCTTGTTTTTGAAATGCCCTCGAGCTAAAAAAACGAGCACAAACGCAGCTTTTTGTATCGTTTAGCTTCGCTAGATTGTCACCGTTGCGAGTTTTCTGGGCTGTGTTTTTTGCGTATTTACCCCCCTTTTCATCGCATTCAACACCCCTTTGCCTGTCTGAAACAATCCCTTTCCCATTCATCACCCTGCATTTTGGTGCATTTAGCAATGCTTTTTCATGCAAAAAGCAGGGCTAAGTGCCGCAAAAAGCTCAGCTTTTCCATGCAAAAAGCACAGCTTTTTGCGTCACTTAGCATGTGTTTAGTGTAAAAAAGCTGGCTAAACGGGGCAAAATGGCGTGTCGGATGCCAATTTAACCCCTCACATCCTCGCGACAACCCCATGCGAGAATGGAATATTTGCGGCCGATGGGCAAATGATGTCGCGAGAAGGCAGCCATAATGTTAAAAAATACACCGAAAAATTTACATATCGGCAGTCAGGAATGCCTTCTGAAAACTGCTCAGCTAAAAGCAAAATACAGTAAAGGCAATTTTTAGAACCAGCCTAACAACAATCACAGCAACATGAAATGGGTTTTAAGGCAACGCACTCCACCTTCACGGAGCGCAGCGTTCTACCAACACCCATGACTGAAAGCTGCCTCCGCGTTCCTCTTCCCCCTCAGCGTGAGGCCGTTTCTGTTTGCTAGCGATGCACCAATAGCTTTCCAAACTTATTTCGTTTTGACTGTAACTCGTTAGCTTGTTAATTCGGCAGCTGCAGAACACAGACTATTCACACCCCTTTCTTTTTGGAGAGGGGCAGGGGAAGAGGCCTTACCACTGCACTTTCTCGCCCTTTTCCCCTTAATCTCTTGGTAATCTTGATTAAAAAGCGTAATTTTGCAGGGAATTATTATCAAATACAATTATGTCATACAACTTATTAAAAGGTAAGCGCGGCATTATTTTCGGTGCGCTCAACGACATGTCCATAGCTTGGAAAGTGGCAGAACGCTGCGCCGAAGAAGGTGCAAGCATCGTGTTGAGCAACACGGAGATGGCTCTTCGCATGGGAGAGTTAGACGCGCTGGCGAAGAAGATTAACGCACCCGTTGTTGCGGCAGACGCAACCAGCTATGAAGACCTGGAAAACGTTTTCGTTAAGTCGCAAGAATTGCTTGGAGGCAAAATCGACTTCGTGCTGCATTCCATCGGAATGAGCCCTAACGTGCGCAAACGCCGCACTTACGATGATTTGGACTACAATTGGCTGAACAAGACTCTGGATATCTCGGCTATCTCTTTTCACAAGATGTTGCAAGCCGCTAAGAAAGTAGATGCCATCGCCGAATATGGCTCGGTTGTGGCACTCACCTACATCGCTTCGCACCGCACGTTCTTCGGTTACAACGACATGGCCGATGCCAAGAGCTTGCTTGAAAGCATTGCACGAAGCTTCGGATACATCTACGGACGCGAAAAGAACGTGCGCATCAACACCATTTCGCAGTCGCCTACGCCCACAACGGCTGGCAAAGGCATTAAGGACATCGACAACATGATGGACTTCGCCGACAAGATGTCGCCCTTGGGCAACGCTTCTGCACTGGAATGTGCCGACTATTGCGTTACGCTCTTCAGCGACCTTACACGTAAGGTGACCATGCAAACGCTTTTCCACGATGGTGGTTTCTCGAACATGGGCATGAGCCTGCGCGCCATGAACCAATACAGCAAGGACCTCGCGCCTTACGAAGACGAGAACGGAAAGATTATCTACGGATAAACGCAACGTGGTTGCCATTAGGCAAGGGCAAAAAGCCACGAAAGATTTCTTTAAACGCCACTCTTGCCCTATGCGGGGGTGGCGTTTTTGCTTTCACTCTTCAGGCTGCCTTGGCCTCATTGCCGCTACAAATGAAAATATCTAATCCCTGTTTTTAAACATGCCACACTTTAACATCTTCGACAGAATTTACTTTGCTGGTGAACGACTTCACGAACAAGGCGAACGAAAGATAAGCGGACCAGGAGCGTTAACCTTAGGATTGATGGTGCCCTTGCTTGTTATCTTAGCCAAATTGCACGAAATGCACATGATTCCTTTCAATGGTTTCTTTGGGTTTCTGTATGGGTTGTTTGTTTTTGGGGGTACAGACTTGGCGGTAGGGCTGTATTATAAGCGTACGGGACGCCACGACTACGTGATGAATCACTATCGAGGCAGGAACAATGACCTCAAAGGAATTCACTACACCTACGTATTCGGGTGGATGTTAGTTGGCTTTTTGCTGGGAATGTTCATGAAGTAATCCGGCCATATTGTCCCCAAAGGCGTGTTATGGGCGTGTTCTAAAAAAAGATATTAATAGTAAAGCACACTATTTTGAAAGAACAAGTAGAAAATCTCCTAAAGCAAGGCCGAAAACTTGAAGCTGTTGCCACCGCACATCGCTTGGGCGGAGGTTCGTTATTACAGGCCAAGCGATATGTGGATGCCTTAGAAAGGCAGCTGTTTCCAGACAAGACATGTGCAGATGGCGACCGAATATGTCGTAGCTGGACGGTGAAATACAATGGCAAAACGCCTGTTGCCATCACCCTTCGCGACGACAATGGCGAGCGAGAACTGGAGGAGGGGGCGCCAGAGTGGCTCGAAATAATACGCGAAATAACCCAAACGATGGACGAACGCCATGCCACTTCAACGCCAAAGAGCAGGTGGTGGCACTTTTCGTGGAGGGCAAAACGCAAACAAAATCCCGCCTTCGGCACTGCATCATCGCCCCCATCGCGGTTTATGATTTGGTTGTTCGTAGGCTTGGCGCTTGCTTTGCTCGTCGGTTTCGGTTTCTTCATGAACGATTGTCGTTGCGGTTATGTGGGCCTGTTACGCCAAGCAGTGTTTCTGTTTTTTACATGTCTGGTGACCTTTACGGGCTATCTATTGGCCGTTTCGAAGGAGGAGAAGTGGTATTACCGTCTTTGGGGTGTGTTGCTTTTCGTTGTCAGTGCAGCTTATTGCGTTGCGCTCGGCATTGCTTTGGTTAAAGACGTATGCACCGACAGCCTAAAGGTATACGAAGGCCCGGTGGAAGTTAAGCACTACTCAGGCCGAAGAGACTCATATTATTACATCGAATGGCAAGGTGATGACACAAGTTGGCCGTTCGACCATAACCTCAGCCGGAGTGTTTACAATAAGATGGTAGGCCATTCGAGGGCACGCGTAACCTATTGGCAGCATACAGGCGTGGTGAAAGAGGTGGAACCGATGTGAACAGGCCTTTTGCAACACCAGTCTTTGTGATGCAGACTTAATGCTAAAGCAAACATTCATCTTAAAAATGGCTTAGATGATGAAAAGACAACAAACAAAATACGCCTTAAATGCCGAAGAACGAAGTGGAGATGTGGCAAATGTCGAAACCACGGACACGAGAAAAGGAGATAAAGGCAAAGGAAAACGGCGCAAAAGCAGGCAACAACCCGAGAAACAATGTTTGCGAAGCCGGGTGAAAAACCAGGGTTGTTGCTTGGCTTATGTCGTTTTGGGCCTCTTTGTAATATTGCTCATCGTTTATATTGTTCTAAACAGTTGTGAGGGTTATCATGGCTTGGTGCGTTTATTGTGTCTTGCGGGCTTAGCTAGCGTAGCTGTTTGTGGTGGCTATAAAGAGCTTCGCTCGCCGAAAGAGAAGTGGCTTAATAGGCTTTGGGGCGGTTTTTTCATGGTTGTTGGCGGTGCTTTTGTCTTATTTGTCGCTACAACCGTGGCACTCGACCTATTTACCGATAGCCTTTGTGTGTATCAAGGCCCGGTGAAGGTAGAAGTGCATGTTCGTAAAAGAGGATTTATCGCCAATTACACCATAGAATGGGAGGGCGATGGCACTAATTGGTGGACTCGCCACACCATAAGCGAGGGTACTATGGACGAAATGATTAACCACGACAGCGCACGCGTAACCTATTGGCGACATACGGGGGTGGTGAAAAAGGTGGAACCGATGTGACAACCGCAAAAATGCCCTATAACTGCCCTACGCTGATGAACCAACCTCTGCGCCTTTGATGTAACAACCTCAAAAAAATCCCCATAAAAGCCATGTATCACCACGTATGTTGCTTAATGGAAGGCACGCTTTGGGGCTTATAGTTTAGCTTTTGGGCTGACATACGAAGGTGTTTGTCGCGATGGGGAAACAAAAAAATGGCCTGCACCGAGGCAATAACGCCCCATGCAGGCCAATAGTAAGCAGGTGTTTGGATAATGCCAGCCTGTTATTTCAAGTCTAGTTCCACGGGACAGTGGTCGCTGCCCAACACATCGGTGTGTATCTTTGCATCAATCACCTCGGGTTGCAGGCGATTGGAAACGAGAAAATAGTCGATGCGCCACCCCGTGTTGCGTTCGCGCGCCTTAAAGCGGTACGACCACCAGCTGTATGTTTGCTCTTCGGGATATTTCCAACGGAAAGTGTCGGTGAAGCCAGCGTCAAGAAGCTGTGTCATCT
>CAJPTO010000088.1 GCA_905373605.1 uncultured Prevotella sp. | reverse complement strand
CTAGGCAGGGTAGGTAGCTATCGCTCCCAACCCTGCCCTCCAAAAAGGCCAACCGCCTCGCGGTAGTTGGCATAATGACTGGTTCTTAACCAGAACTGGCGTAGGATTTAAAAGAGAAAGCACTTTTGCATGTTTTTTTGGAACCAGCTTATATCGTTTCTTCCAAAATGTATGTCTGCGTGTTGCCTAAAAGTTCTGCTTACACTTCTCCGTAAGCTCGCTATGTGTAGCCCTTTTAGCGCAAGATGATATGCCGTTTCTTGTTAAAATGGTGGTAGGGTTACCACCTTTTTGGGGAAATGGTTTGTAACTTTGCCATGATTGTTTAACAATGACTTTTACAGATTCTTCTGTAATGGCACATATACTTGTGGTATTCGGCACATCCTTTCGGCAGTGAAGAACCGGGGTAAGACTTTAGTGTGGCTCCAAAATGTTTGTTTTGGAAAGCCATTTCTCATAAGCGTTGCACCTCTTGTAAGGCTTTCTGCAACTTGTTGCCGGGGTACGTGTGTTAACTTGCTGGCAGAGGAGATGATAAGCACACTTCACATCGTCTGTCAATTGCTTACAATAAAAAAAGCGGAGGCGACTTTTGTCTGCCTCCGCTTAATGTTAAGCATGCGCTTTCGCGGCATGTCAATCTTCTTCTTGCTTATTCTTGATGGCCTGCATAATCTTCGCTTCCAGCTCTTCGCACAATTCGGGATTGTCTTTGAGCAGGTTTTTGGTGGCGTCGCGGCCCTGACCCAATTTCGAATCGTTGTACGAGAACCACGAACCACTCTTCTTGATGATTTCGTATTCAACACCAAGGTCGAGAATTTCGCCCACCTTGGATATGCCCTCGCCGAAAGTAATTTCGAACTCTGCCTTGCGGAAAGGCGGAGCAACCTTGTTTTTCACCACCTTTACGCGTACTTGGTTGCCAACGATGGTGTCGCCGTCCTTAATGCTCGTCACTTTGCGGATGTCTAAGCGCACACTGGCGTAAAACTTCAGTGCGTTGCCGCCCGTTGTCGTTTCGGGACTGCCGAACATCACGCCGATTTTCTCGCGTAGCTGGTTGATGAAGATGCAAGTGGTGTTTGTTTTGCTCACTGTAGAGGTGAGTTTGCGCAGGGCTTGGCTCATCAGTCGGGCTTGCAGGCCCACATTGTTGTCGCCCATGTCGCCTTCAATCTCCTTTTTGGGCGTAAGCGCGGCCACGGAGTCGACAACAAGGATGTCGATGGCCGACGAACGGATGAGCTGGTCGGCTATTTCGAGTGCCTGTTCGCCGTTGTCGGGCTGCGAAATCCAAAGGTTGTTCACGTCAACGCCCAGCTTTTCGGCATAGAAACGGTCGAAAGCGTGCTCGGCATCGATGAATGCAGCGATGCCACCTGTCTTTTGTGCCTCGGCAATGGCATGGATGGCGAGTGTGGTTTTACCCGACGACTCGGGGCCATATATCTCGATGATGCGCCCTCGGGGGTATCCGCCCACACCCAAAGCCACGTCTAAAGCGATGCTGCCTGTGGGCACCACCTCTACGTTTTCAATCTGCTCGTCGCCCATTTTCATTATCGAGCCCTTGCCAAAATCTTTCTCTATCTTGCTCATCGCCGCCTGCAAGGCCTTGAGTTTGGCCTCCTCGGGCGACAGCTGTTTGCTTTCTTCTTTTGCCATTTATCAGTGTTTTAGGTTTGGGTTATTTGTTATAGGCTTGTTCTGAACAACATCCGTGTCGTCATAAAAGCGCGTTACGGCTTGTTCGAACCCGCCTTTGGGTTTACAATTCAAGGTCGATGCCAAACTCTTCGTGCCAAGGCAGGCCTTGAATGTTGAGCTGTTCCATGAATGGGTCGGGGTCGAAGTCTTCCACATTCCACACCCCCGGCTTGCGCCAAAGGCCTTTGAAGAACATCATTGCGCCAATCATGGCCGGCACGCCCGTGGTATAGCTAACGCCTTGCATGCCTGTTTCGTGGTAGGCGTCTTGGTGTTTGCAGTTGTTGTACACGTAATAGGTAAGCTCCTTGCCGTCTTTCACACCACGAATGCGGCAACCAATGGATGTTTCGCCATCGTAGTTTTCGCCCAAGTCTTGTGGGTTTGGCAGCACGGCTTTGAGGAATTGCAGCGGTACGATGTTCACCTTTACGCGTTTTCCCGACCCATCGGCCAGCGGAGCCTCATATTCTATCTCGTCAATTCGCGACATGCCCAGTCCCTGTATCACGTCCAGATAGGTGAGATATTGCTGTCCGAAGGTCATCCAGAAGCGCGCTTGTCGAATGGTGGGATAGTTTTTCACCAAGCTTTCCAGTTCTTCGTGGTGCATCAGGTAGCTTTCGCGCGGACCGATATTGGGGTAGGTGATGGGCTGATGCACGGCAAGCGGTTCGGTTTCGAGCCACTCTCCGTCCTTATAATACAAACCCTTTTGGGTTATTTCGCGAATGTTAATCTCGGGATTAAAATTGGTTGCGAAAGCCTTGTGGTGATTGCCAGCATTGCAATCAACGATGTCCAGGTAGTGAATTTCGTCGAAATGGTGCTTGGCTGCGTATGCAGTATAGATGCCACTAACGCCTGGGTCGAAGCCACAACCAAGGATTGCCGTCAGTCCTGCCTCTTCAAAGCGTTGCTTATAGGCCCATTGCCAGGAGTATTCAAAGTGTGCTTCGTCTTTCGGTTCATAGTTGGCGGTGTCCAGATAGTTGCAACCGCAGGCCAAACACGCTTCCATGATGGTGAGATCTTGGTAAGGCAGGGCCAGGTTGATAACCAGTTCGGGCTTAAAGTCGTTGAAGAGAGCTTTAAGTTGTTCCACGTCGTCGGCATCCACCTGTGCCGTCTTGATGTCCATGTCGTAGCCTTTGGCATGAATGGCATTCACTATCTCGTCGCATTTCTCCTTACGTCGGCTGGCAATCATAAACTCGCCGAAGTGCGTTTTGTTTTGTGCGATTTTAAATGCGGCCACGGTAGCAACGCCACCAGCGCCAATCATAAGAACTTTTCCCATATCGTTTTGTTGTTTCTGTTTGCTGTATTGTTGTTATGTAGTGTTGTCATTGGGCGTTAATCTCGTCGGCGCGTATGCCAAGCGCATTCATCAGCGAGTAGCCCAGTATCTCTTGTCGGAAGTTTCCGCCGGGAAGTGGTTGCATGGCGAAGACGGTAATGCGCTTTGTGTCGTCGTCCACGCGTTGCATTTGGTGTCGCAGAGCCTCGTATAACTCGCTGTTCTCGGCGTTGGGCACAATCATCACGCGCCTAACCTCGGGTTGTGCGCACACCGTTTGCACGATATCTAGAAAAAAGTCGGTGGCGTTAACCAAGTCTTCCACGGCATAAGCCCCGATGGCAAACTCGCCCAGTGCGTCTTTAAAGGCCTTGCCGTTCAACTCTTCGGCAAAGTTAGCCGGCGCGAAGTTGTCCATTTGCGCCTTACCCCTGGCATGCACCATCACCACTTGCAGGTCGTTGTCGCCCTTTCTCACGCCCCCATCGAGGGCAATGCAGACGAGCCAGCGTGCCAAGTCGGCCTGTGGGATGCGCCTGCCGATGATGCGTTCGAAGTTTACGATGAGGTTAAACGCCACGTTGTCTACGTAGTCGGCATCGATGATGAGAACATTCTCGCTCCAGTTGTTTTTTACGGCTTGTTTCTCCATTGTTGCAAAGATAGCAAGAAGTTGCGTAATAAAGGCAGGGTGTGGCGATTATTTTGTTTCGGTTTCTGAGATATAGCACTTTATGGGGTCACAATCTTGCGAAAGCTGCCCTTTGGCGTGTTAAGCTGCGTGGCGTATTTAACACGGAATAAATATCGGCATGGCATAGCAATTCAATGCTGTCATGTAGCTATTTTCAGCTTTTCATCTTTAGAAGTCATGTGGAAACTTGCGCATTAAGCACATGCTTCTGCCTTAAGTATCGTTCTTCATCATCGTATGTCGCTTGCTATATAGGTGTCTGGCATATGGTGTACAGGTGTCCGGCATATGCCGTACACGTGTCTGGCATATGGTGTACACGTGTCTGGCATATGCCAGACACCTATGATGTAAAGCATGTAGAAACAGGAACAGACGCAACTAATATTCAATCAAGCATGCTTTTGGAAAACTGATCTTAGGGGGATTCAACATGCTTATGGCAGGAAATTGATAAATTCTCACACGGAGGGAAAGGAGAACGCGGAGGCTGCAACAGGCTTGGATAAGCACAACACTGTACAACACAACGCTTGAGGGCATGTTTTTATTCAACAGCTTAGTTCTGTCGCACCTCGCACTTATCGACTTGATGCCAAGTTTCTCTGCAGTCTGGGTAATGTTTAAAAACGAGACTCTTTCTGTGGTTGCAGAACACAAATGGTTGAGGTACTCTATAGGGTATCTTTTCCCAAAATGCTCACACACCATTTTAAGGCATGCAACCCCACAGAGCATAGCATCTGGTTGATGTGTATATGAGAAATTTTTAGCCATTAGCTCTTTACATTCTTGCTTTCTCTGAATTTCCTGCTCCCCGACCCTTATAATCTTTCTTCAATACATTAAAATTATAGCGCAGCGTGATGCTCAGTTCACGGCTGTCATAGCGGTTGTTTTGAGTGATTTCCAGGCGGTTGCCGTACAAGTGATTAGTGTCTTTGCGCAGATATAAAAGGTCCGAACCTTTGATGTTCAGCTCTAAAGCACCCTTGAAGAAAGACTTAGATGCAGACAAGTCCAGTATATAAGTTTGGTGGCTTAAATATGAATTCTGATAGTTCCCCTTTGATTGGTAATTCATATCTAAGTTGATCGTTATGCTATGGGGCAACGACAGACTGTTGTTAAAACCTATTTGCAATAATGGCTTATTCAACGGCACAACACCATAACGTGTTTCTAACTGAAGCCATTGTTTTATAAGCCCCACAGAAAGCTGTGGATGCCACCTGTTAAGAGAAGGTGCTATGGCAATCATCGCCGAAAGGCTTTTTAAACTATGAAGATTCTTATATTCAAGCTTGGTAATTGCAGAACTGCTCGGCACGGCTTCGTCCCAATAAATGATGGCATTCCGGTTGTCTTGCCAACTTAGCATGAATTGTATCATTTTCCATACTCCCATAACCGACACGTCGTGGATGTATGCACTCTTAAGCGTTGGCGTTCCCGTCTGAAGCGAAAAACGATTGATGTACGAGATGTTGCTTGACAGTTGTCTGTAAGTGGGGCGTTTGGTCTTAACTGAATAGCTGAGGTTGAGCGTAGTATTACCAATTTTTGTCCCTAAAGAAAAGTAGGGATATAAGTTGCTGAAAGAACGGCTCTGAGCAGTTTCTAAAATTCCATCCTTATAATATTTAAAGTCCACATACTCATATCGTGCCCCTATATTCATTAGGCCTATGGGAGTGTTTCTCTCATATTCAGCAAAAGGAGCTATCTGTACTTCTTTTAATTTGCTATTCGCGTTTGATATGACATTTGTGCCGTCTATGGTATAATCGTCGTGCCGAGTGGTATGGGTTGCTTCTATACCGAGTTGGAAATGTCCGTTTAATATCTGCTTACCAAGCACCAGTTTTGCAGCCAACATTTTATTCTTGATGTGGCTTTTGGAAAAGACATCACGTGAAGCCTTTTCGCTGAACTCTTCACTGCTTTGCCTGTTACTGTTTCTGTTAATGAGATAGTCAATGTTTAAATCAACACTCGTACCCCAAACCTTTCCATTGTAGAACGTATTGAAGTTATGCATAGGATTAGAGTCGTAAACCTCACTGGTTTTTGTGTCTAGATTGTCATATGGTATGTTGTTAGCCAACATTGAGGTCGCCGTATGCGTTTCTGTAATAATGGATGGAGCGAATGAAAGTATATATTTCATTCCCAGGCTATGATCCTTGTTTATGTCATAGTTAAATCCAGTTGTAAGTTCATGTCTTTTCTGGCTGTTGTTCATTTCCAACAGATCGTTTTTGTTCCAAAGCGTGTCTGCCCTGACAGCCTGTTTAATTTGTGACTTTTGCAAGTTGTTTATTTGGGAGAACTTATAAGTCCCAAAAGCATAAAATCCATCCTTAAAGTACGTCAAGTCCACTTGTTCCGTTAAATCTGAATTTTGCGATTGCCAGTAAGACGACCGTATACCTCCACCTAAGCCTTCACCACTAGGGCGAACAGTGCGAATTTTTACCACAGCTCGCGTACTGGCATCATAGCGTGAATTAGGTGTTTGTATCACTTCTATGCTTTTGATTTCATCTGAACTTAGCCTGTCGAGTTCAGATAAGTCATGCATTTCCCTACCATTTAGATAGAAAGTTGGTGTACCTTTGCCGAAAACATTAAAGCCGTCGTGATTTTTAGTAATCCCTGGTACATATTTCAGAACATCCTCAGCTGTGCCAACTTTGCTTAAAGGAGTATTCGCCACATTAGTAAGAACGCCTTCTTTTCCCATCTCAAACATCTTCCGATGCCCTGTCACCACTACCTCTGACAAGTAGTTTGAGTCTGTCTCTAATATGATTGTTCCCATATTTGGTTGAGGATACAAGTCTTTTGTTGTATAGCCAAGATAGGACACGCGAACAAAAGCCTTTGCTTCAGACAGTGGCATTGTAAAAGAACCATCACTTTTACTTGTTGTTCCGCTGATGAAAGAACTATCAGAAAGTTGCAACAGTACAATGTTTGCAAACTCTAAAGGTTGCCCATTTGCACTTATAACCTGTCCAGAAAGAGCTTGTGCATTAGCGACACTAGCAATGTATATAAACAGGGCTAGGGTTAAAAGATACTTTTTCATAAGTTATAGCTTTAGATGGGAATTTAAAAGTCGAGACGACTTTGCGGAAGGAAAGTAAAAGTCAATACTCTCTCTCTTGTAATATCCTTTCGGAGCGAGATATACTGGGGAAACATTGCTTCAGTGTCCTCCTTTTCTCCGTGTGAGGCTTTTGTATGGATAAGGAGGTATTGCGCCTTTTTCGTTTCGTCTTCACTATAAGCTGCTCTCGAATGGTGTAAGGTGGAAGGGAGAGTGCTGCTCAATAGCATTTTATTCGGTACATCAGCCCCAGCTCTAGCTTGTTTGTATGGTAGTCGACCAGTTGGCAAGCTTTGTTGTAGTCTACTTTCTGTCCCATGTAAGCAAGGAAGAGGCGGAGGTTTTGTCCTTTGATGGGGAAGTATTCCAGGCAGGCCACATAGCTGAAGAACTTTCGATAGTTTTTAAGTTCTTCGTATTGGGGAATGCTGGTTGTTTCGTAGCAGCCGCGAAGTTTGAGGTTGCATTGTGGCGCAAACTGCCAATTGGCCTCGCTAACGAAAGTGTTGTAATGCACGTTGCCGAAGAATACGCCCTTCCCATCTTTAATTAGTGGGTTCAATTCTGTCGATGCAATGCGCAGGCGGTCAAGTTCGTCTACGGCTCCATAATAGTCAATGTACCATTGCAGGCGTGGCAGGTTGAGGCGTTGCCCCAGGCTAAGCATACGCGAATATTTGCCTTTGGCCTGCGTTTGAAGCCCCCAAGCCCAACGTGTTTGCAGCTTGTTGTTGAAGAAACAGCCGTTCCAGTTGGCAATGTAGGTGAGGGGGATGTTGCTTGGCGAGAGCTGTAGGCGGTCGGTTGTGAAGTTTGCGCCCGTAATTTTAGCCTCCTTGTCATACTCTTGTTCGAAAGTTCCCGTGTGCGAGTCGGTGATTTGCAGCCCTATTTCTTGCGTTGGTATGGGTTTGTACACCACTTGCGCACCAGCAACGAAACATTCCATGTGTGCCACGAAGTCGGAATAGAGGTACATGAAGAGCGGATTTTCATCATATTCGTAACCTCCCCATATCTGTCCAATCTTTCCAGCCTGCACTTCCCACTTCGGGTTGAACGTGTAACCCACCATCATAATGTCTGTGGCTCGTGCGAAGTTGTCTTCTCCCTGCGGTTCATATCCAGTGTTGAGGTGCTGTCTTAGGCGATAGAACAGCTTGTCGGTGACATGCCCTTTTATTTCTAAGCGGAGATGTCGGTTGGCAAAAGCACCTTTCCACGTGCACGTGCCGTTGTTCTCGCTGGCGCGTGCAGCAGCACCGAAATTGATGTAGATGTTAAAGGCGTCTGTTTTCTTTTCTAGGTTTAACACGCGTTCGGCAATGGAGGGCGTGCTGTCGTCTTCGCCGCCCATGCCCGTGTTGTTGCCTTGCGCCAAGGCCATCGCTGGAAGGTAAATGGTCAAGGCCAGGATTGTAATTTGTTTGGTTGTGTTCATGCTGTGTGCTTTGTGAGTGCGGAGGTTGGTTTGTGGAGTTATTATAAGGAGTTAAGGAGTAAGAAATTATGGAGTTAAGGAGTAAGTAGTAAGTAGTTATGGAGTTAAGCCAAATGCATGGTTGCAGAGTTGAAAACACACGACATAATTCGCTAATTTTTTACTCGTTACCTCGTCAACTTGTCAACTTGTTAACTCATACCCTCATACCCTCACATCAATATTCGTTAAAGTATTGTTGTATCTTCTTCCAATCTCGTGTTTTTGTTAATGCCAGCATCAGCAGCACACGAGCCTTTTGTGGACTAAGGCAGAGGGCAGCCACGAATTGGTGCTTCTCATCGTCCACTTCGCCGTTGAGACAGGTAGGGCCGAACGGCACTCGCGAAGATCTTACGATGTTGATGCCCTTTGTGCGCGCCACCTTTGCCACGTTGAACACATCCTTGTGGAAGTTGCCGTCGCCCACACCTGCTAAGACAATTCCATCAAAACCTGCATCAACGAAAGCTTGCATGGGTAATGGGGAACAATTGGCGTAACCGTAAACGATGCCTACGCGTGGGAGAGTTTGAAGTTGGCTCACATCAAACTCGCTATGCATGGTGTGCCTGTTGGTGGTTTGGCGTTGGTAATGGGGCTGTCCATCGTATACGTATCCCACTTGTCCTGCGTTGGTTGCTTGAAAGGCTGCAACGTCTGTGGTATGCGTTTTCATCACATCTTTTGCATCGAAAAGGCGGTTGTTCATGCAGCACAGCACGCCCCTGCCGCGCGATTGCGCATTGGCAGCTGTGGCCACACCGGCGAAGATGTTGGCAGGTCCGTCGGCACTGATGGCCGTGGAAGGGCGCATGGCACCAACAAGCACTACGGGTTTGTCGCTGTGCACGGTGAGGTTAAGGAAGTAGGCCGTCTCTTCCATCGTGTCGGTGCCGTGGGTTACCACCACGCCATCGTAGCCTTCTTGGTTCAGTAGTTGGTTGATGCGCCTTGCCAGAAGCAGCCAAACGGCGTCGTTCATGTCTTGTGAGGGGATGTTCACCAGTTGTTCGCCGCTCACATCGGCCAGTTGGTTAATCTGTGGCACGGCCTTGAGCAGTGCGTCGATGCCCACTTGCCCGGCTTTGTAAGCCGATGATGTGGCCGAAGCGCTAACGCCAGCTATCGTTCCGCCTGTGGCGATGATGTGTATGCGTGGCTTAGACGCTGCAGAAAGGGCAATGAGGGTGAAAACAAGTGTTAGGGCAATGTTTCTAAATCTCATAATGTGGTTGGTTTTTTAGTTTTTTTCTGTGCTTAGTTAGTAGGCAAAAGTGATGATGAGGTAGCCCACGCCGATGGAGACAAAGGTGGTGATGAAGCCTGCCAGTTGGAACGAGTGGTTCAACACATACTTGCCAATGCGTGTGGTTCCCGTTCTATCGAAGTTGATGGCGGCCACCTCGGTGGGGTAGTTGGGGATGAAGAAGTAGCCGTTTACCGCGGGGAACATCGCCAACAAGGCCAAGGGACTGATGCCAATGCCGATGCCTAGCGGATACAACGTGCCAACGGTGGCCGCTTGCGAAAAGAGCATGATGGACATGAAGAACAAGGCCACGGCGAAAAGAAAGGGGAACTGCGTAACCACGTTGGCGATGTGCTCTTTGAAAAAGGGCAGGTTGCCGCTGAAAAAGGTGTCGCCCATCCACGCAATGCCGAATATGGCCACCATGGCGTTCATTCCTGCGCCGAACACATTACCCTTAACGGCCGTTTCAACCTTGGCCTTGCCCACCAAAAGGATGAGTGCAGCACTGGCCATCATCACAATCTCGATGGTCTCTGGCATGCCCAAGATGCGTGTTTGTCCGTCGATTTCGAACGAAGGGCGTAACGAAGGTAGCAGCCCGAACAACACAACGAGAAACACGGCAAGAAGAAAAGCCCATACGGCACGTTTGGCATAGGGGTTGGGAGCGGCTTCAGCATTAGCCATTTTCTTTGCGTCTTCTTCGGGGTTGATAAGTCCTTCTCGCACCCTGCGTTGGTATTCGGGGTCGTCTTCAAGCCTTTTTCCCACGAAGTTTTGTACAAAGGCGGCCACCAATATGGCCACGAGCGAGGTGGGAATGCTTACCAACATCACGTCTTTAAGGTCGATGCCCTGTCCGCCAAGCAGGTCGGTGCTGATGATGGCGGCCGTGGCAGCCGACACCGGACTGCCTGTTATGCCCAGCGAGGCGGCAATGGTGGCCACGCTAAGTGGGCGTTCGGGCCGTATCTTAGAGCTGGTGGCTATCTCGGAGATGATGGGGAGCAGTGAATAGGCTGTGTGCGCTGTTCCGGCAACGAGGCAGAAAAGCCAAGTGACGAGCGGCCCGTAGAACGTGATGTGTTGCGGATGGCGGCGTAAGAACTTGGCGGCCTGTCCCACAAGGTAGTCTAGTCCGCCTGCTGCCTGCAAAGCCGCGGCGGCAGTTATCACTGACACGATGATGAGCATCACGTCGATGGGCAGCTTTCCCGGTGGGAGTGAGAAGCCAAAAACAAGTATGAAAACGCCTACCATGCCGTAGATGCCCAACCCTATTCCGCCCACTCGGGCACCGATGAAGATGAGCGTTAGCACAATGGCGAGTTGTATGAGGATGATTGCCGTGGCCATATGCGATTGTTTAATGGTTATGGCGCGTTGCTACATGGGCGAGCATGTCGGCCTGACGCGCTAATCAATGTGCAAATATATGAAAGTTTGCGCTAGTATGGGACATGAAAGAAACGTTTTTTTTGCGTTGGCCTCAATTTTGTTTGTTGAGGTGGGTGTGTAAGTGGCGATGGGTAGAGCTGTTGATGCCAAAGGGCGTTTGTTACTTTTTGGATTCAGCTTATATATATAAGGTGTGTTTCTCCATATAAC
>CAJPTO010000087.1 GCA_905373605.1 uncultured Prevotella sp. | reverse complement strand
AAGTGAAGCGCAAAGACGATGTGTCCTTGCGCAATGAAATCAAAACTTTTCTTGGTGGACATGGCACTTACTACCGCTACATGAATGGCCAACGCACCCTTACTCCCGAACAGCAGCAGTGGATACTCGACCTGTTTCGCGACTATGGCTACACAGCAAACCTTGTTTTCGACCATTATGCCAACGTTTATGATTTCGGTTAAGCAGCAATATTACCCGTGCTTCTAGGTAATTAGCCAGTACAAGCTAGCTTGTACTGGTGCTACAAGAGGGTTGTAGCCACACTACAAGCGTCTTGTAGTGCCCGTACAAGGCTCTTGTAGCCGCGCTACAAGGCCCTTGTATTGCAACAAGGTGCACGTTTTACGAAGCTGATAAGCAGCAATCATGTTCAAATAAGCGGCTGATGTGTCATGCATCAGCCGCTTCTTTCTTTGCATTCAACAGCAAGTATGCTATTGTCTTGAAATAAATGCCCTGCGGTGTTAATGGCCCTAAAGCAGCAAAGACGTGGTGGAAGCGTGCTTGTGTGTTCAGTACGAAGTGTTCATGTCTTCGGGAATGCAGATGTAAAAGTCGGCCATGCCTTTGTAATCTTCCTCCAGTTTGCCAATGTTTTCTTGCCTGACAGCTTTCACATTCATCACTTTTGCCTCTGGACAATACCGCTTCAGATAAGCCGCAATGCCGTCGTTGTTGTCCGAATGGTAGCTCCCGTTGAAATGAACAAACGCCCCAGCCAAGTTTTGTGCAATGAACCACGCCATCGTTGCATCCTTAATGGCCTGCGCTTGCGCCATGCGCACGGGGTCGGCGTTGGCGTTTTTGCCCATCATGCCCATCAAGGCGAAAGCCCCGTGTGCATGTTCGTTGTCGATAAAAGGCACGGGCAGCGGCGGCAAAAACGTCTTGGCTTGCGTTGACAGCGAGTCGAGGAAGGCCAATCCGCGGTTTTTCACCACGTTGGCATAACGGCGCGGCACGTTTGTTGCCACCACATGCAAGCCCTTATCTCGGGCAAAGAGCAGCAATGGGGCATAGTCGGTGCTGTGGTTAGGCCATAGTCGCATTTCGTTCTCAAAGCGTTCGGCAGATATGATGCCCTGCATGTATTCGTCGAGTATCAGTTGGTTGTCGGCTTCAAGCATCTCGAAGCCCACGCCGAGTGCTTTTCCGTGTCGTTGATAAAGGCTTTCAAGAATCTTCAGTTCAAGCCAATGCGTTATCGGGCAATTGTGCATCTCGCCCACCAGCACCACATTGGCCTTTGCCAAGGCGTTAATCATGTTGCGATATGATGTGGCGTTGCCCTTCGCATCGTATAGGCGGTAGGCTTCGGGGGTAGTTTGGGCTTTCGTGTTGGTGGCAAACATGGCCATGAAAATCAGCAAAACAATGTTGCGAAGATGGTTCTTATTCATGCTGTGAGGTTTTGTAAACAGTTATTTTGTTGTCCCAATGCAGGTAGCGCACAAAGGCTTGTCGAAGGTCTTCGGGGGTTATGCTTTGAAGGCATTGGGCGTAATGTTCAAATTGTTCAAGGCTTTCGCCGTTGCGAACAAGGTCAATGAGCGCCGTTTTCCATTCGGCAGGAGCCTTGTCGGATAGCACTTTACGCTTCGTTACCACAAACGAACGCTTCAGCTTCTCCAGTTCGGCCCGTTCAACGGGTTGGCTTTGCAGTTGTCTGATGATGCCCGCAACCAAGCTTTCTGCCTTTTGGCGATTTGAACTTTTCACCGAGAGGGTAAGCAGCAGGTGGTATTTACGTTGTGGAACGCCATTGTAATACAAGTCGGCGTAAGGCGAATAAACGATGTTTTCGCCCTCTCTCAACACCGCAAGCAGCCGTTGTTGCAGCACGTCGCGCACCAGTTTTAGTTGCAACGTGTGGCGAAGTGCAGGCTGGTAGCTGCCTGCAAACACGATGTTTATCACGGTTCGGTTGGTGGCGTTGTCGTTGAAAGTGGCGGCTTGCGTTTCTTGTGGCGGTGTGAAGGGCTTGTTGTTCAGCGGCAGTGCGTGGTGCAGTGTGGGCATGGAAGCGAAACATGCAACGGCCAAAGGTATCACCTTTGCTGCACAAAAGTTGCCTGTAAGAATGAGGGTAAGCCCTTCGGGGTTGGCAAATAGGTGCTTGTAATATTGCGTTAAGGTGTCTATGTTGAGTGCAAGCACGTCCTCGGGTGTTAGCTTGGGGTGAGAAATGGTGGGTGCGTTGCCCACAACCGAGTCGATGTGTGCGGCCACCATTCTGTCTGCATCGTGTTGCATCAGCCTTTCAAGCAGCGTTTGGCTTCCCGTTTGCCTACTTTCGGCGAGTCGTGCTTCTTCGAATTCGGCTTTGTTGATGCCCGGGAAGCACATTTTTTGGTAAACGAGATTGAAGAGCAGAGCGGCATTCTTTACGGGTGCCGAGGCCAAGACCTGGTGCCAATAATGGTCTTCGCCCACGGCCATCGACAAGTTTTGCTGACTCATCAGGGTCAAGAGGGTGTCGGCGGCGATGCATTCCAGCGCGTTGGCATCCACATAACTCACGGCATCGTGATAGGCTTTGCTGCTCTTTTCGTTGAGGTCGGCTGTGCCGCCGCGACCAATAGCGGCAAGGTAGAGCGTGGTGTCGGCCTCGAGTGTGGGCCTGACAAGCAGCGTAACGCCATTGTGCAGTTGCAGGCGCGTTAGCTGCAGGTCGGCAAAGGTGTCTGTTTTTGCCACCATTTCTGGCTTGTAGTCATGTTGTTGCGATAAGCAGGGTGGTATGGGTTGCGTTCTTTCGGTTGTTTTGGTGTGTTCAAACACGTAGGGTTTAGCCTTTTGTGAAGAACCCTTTTGCCATGCTTGCCGCACCATCTTGGGCGACATCGGGGCGGCGGCAGTGGCAGATGGGTGGGTGTAGGCCAGCAGAAGTGTGTGGCCAAGAGCATCGATAATGGGGCTTAGCAAGGCTTGCAGCTGTGGCGATGTGGTCTTTTTGAGTGCGTGGCGCACCATTTCCACATCGTCAGTGCTGCTTAAGGCACGATCGCCCATGAGGATGTAGTCGGCAAAGTCGTCGCAGATGTCGGCCGAAAGTCGTTGTGTGGTGTCTGGCACAAGCTGTTGCAGCCTTGCTTCTAGTGCCATTTGCATCTCTCCGGTGCAGAAACCGCGCTGCAGCACGGCCTTAATCTGCTTGGCGGTGGCAGAAATTTGCGCCAATAATGCATGTCGCGTGGGAGCCGAGAATGACAACACAAAGTGGCTTTTGTCGGCAAGATACCAGTTGTCGCTAGCGTCTGCTCCAGCCGCGGTGGCCTGCAAGCGATGGTTTAAGGCGGTTACGAGCATGGCCAAGCGTTGTTTTCTGACGGCGGCATCCACGTTGTTTTCGATGATGGTGCTGTGCGGCACAATCATCTCTAGCCTGAAATCCCGTCGCAGACTGTCTTGCAACATCATCCAATGCGTGCCGTGCGAGTAGTTTAATGGGTAAGGGGCTTGTTTCTTGGGTGTGCGTGGCGCGATGTTTCCTAATCGCCGGCTAAGCAATTGCACCACACTGTCGGGCCTGACGTTGCCCACCACCACCACCGTAGCCAGCTGTGGCACGTACCATTGGCGATAAAAGGTCTGCAAGGTGTTGCTGTCAATGGCCTTGATGTCGGCTTCGCTGCCCAAGGGCATTCGGTGTGCGTGCCTTCCACGACCTATTTTCAGGTCATAAAAGTCGTCATTGGTGGTGTAGGCGCGAAGTTCTTCGGCAATGACGCCACGTTCTTTCCTCACCCTTTCTGGCTTGAAGGTAATGCCATCGAGCCAATCGGCCACGGCAAGGAAGGTGGAATCGAGCACCGCATCGCAGTCGTTGTCAACAGGAACAGAAAGCCAATAGAGCGTACGGTCGAAGCCAGTGAATGCGTTTATGTCGCGGCCAAACTTCATACCCTGCCGTTCGAAGAAATCAATCATCGCCCTTTCGGGGAAGTGTCGCGTGCCATTGAACGCGCAATGTTCGAGGAAATGTGCGGCACCCTTTTGGCAATCGTCTTCCATGAGCGAGCCAACACGCATCACCAGCCTCACTTCCACATCATGTTTGGGCAAGGCATTGGGCAGCACCATGTAGCGAAGTCCGTTGCTCAATGTTCCCTCTATGGTGCCTTTGGGCAGGGCAATGCGTTGTTGGGCACAAGCTTCCGTCGGCTTGCCCACGCCGAAAATCAGGGTGAAGAGCAGGGCAAGGAACTGTGCGCGGCAAGCAAAGGTGGTGGCGTTGTATGCTTTTTGTTTCATCTATGGGTGCATTGTATAGGTTACGCGCACTTGTTGATAGCCGTTGGCACCATCGAAATCCCAAGGGAATGAAAATGAAAACGTTCCACGCTTGAAGTCGAAATGTCCCTCGGCACTAATCCATGTCGTGGGCGATGTGCCGTAAGCGTCGGCCGAAATGTCGCTCGCACCCAGCCAACGTTCGGGTGCGAATGATGCGCCTTGCTGCAAAAAGTCGTTGTCTAGAACATATTCCACCTTTTTTCCGTCTTCTTCCACCACCACGGTAGCCTTTTGTTCCACCAGCTTCTTCACCCTTTCCCATGCCGAGAAGCGGTACCCGAAAGGCACTGCCGTTATCTCGTCGTCGGTGGCGGTGTGCTTTATGCCCGTAAAGCTGATGCTGTTGTTGTCTGGTACCAACGTAATTCCGTTGAGCCACGTTTCAAACGTTTCTTGCGAAGGGTTGTATTTCACTGCATCCACCACGGCTTTGCCATAGGGTTGGGCAAGGAAGAACTCAGTGTCTTCAACCGTTTTTCGCTTTAACACATTGTACAGTAGCGACGTTATGCCCATGGCATTGGCGGTCATGCGTATCATGGGTTTGTCGGGTGTGGCGTTTTCGTCTAGGGTGATGATGGAAAAGCCCTTGAAGGTTTGCGTGGCTTGTCCACCGAAAAATTGCTCCTTGTCGTCAGTGTTGAAGGTAACAACGGCTTCAACGTCCACTTTTCCCAACATGCGCGTAAGGTCTATGCCATATTTTTCTTTGTATCCCTGTATCAGTTGCAGCTGTTGTGGAGTGAGCTGCGGCACGTCTGGTTCGGGGTTGACGGTTATTTTCACGCCGTTGTTTGCCGCTTTCACGTTGTTGTTTGAAGCCGAAACCATGCTAACGGCTAGTGTGCGGGGCGACGTCAGTGCGTGCTTGTTGTTGGAAACAACACGCACGCTGGCCGTTTTCTGCCCCGGGGCGAAGGTTATGGTGGGCGTTTCAAGGTGTGCGATGTCGCCTTCGTTGCCCTCAAGCATAAGTTCCACGCGCACTTCTTGCTGCTGAGCGAAGGCCATGAAAGCCTTGACGGCAACGCCCCGCTCATCGTTTTCGTACATGAATGCGTTGCCATCGATGCTCAGTTCCACGCCGTTAGACATGGGTTGTAGGTCGTCAAACCCGTTTCCGCATGCACTTGTAAGGGCCGCAAAGGCCATAAGGCAGGCACATGTCAAGGCTATGTTGTATTTTTTCATTGCAGTTGTCTTTTTTGTTTTTGGCTTCAGTCCGGTTCTAAATATTCCGTGCTAAGTCCATTTCCATTTTGTTGTTTTGCCCTTCGCTGTGTTTCAGCTTTTGTTTGATCATCTTTTGCTTACGCATTCAGTAGCAGTTCCATCATGGTGCTTCAACCATAAACGAGAGATGTTTGGCCAAAAGCTAAAACTACAGCAAGGACAATGTTTAGATCCAAACTTTAATCTCTGTACGAAGGCCATCCCGGATTTTGCTGTGCATTGGCGTTGAAGCGGCATTCTGATGCCGGAAGCGGCAAGCACCAGCGGTAATCGTCGGTGTCGATGGAGGCCGTTTGCGCCACACCCCATTGCGAAAGCCTGGGCAGGGGCGCGCTGTGGGTGCGCTTAAGGTCGAAAAAGTTAACGCCTTCGCCTGCAAACTCGCGTTGCTTGTCATGCAATATGAGGTTAAGCATCTGTGTGTTGTCTACGTTTGCAGGAGCCTCTTGGTGTCCCACTTGTTGCCAATAGTCGTTCATCAGCGTGCGTGCTTGGGTGGTGTTTCCTATTCGGCACAGTGCCTCGGCGGCGATATAGTAAGCACCGGCGTAACGCATGCAGTTGATGTAGGCCGTAGTCCGCCCCGCTTTGTTGGCCATGTTGTATTTTCCTAAAAGGGTTCGCGCCTGGCCCGACATGGCGAACGAGAGGTTGTAAGTGGCCGAACGATGGTCGGATGTGTTGAAAACAAGGTTGGGGTTAAGTGCATAATGGTCGCCCTCGGAGGCCGAATATTGCAGGGCGGCATATACAGGAGCATTGGTGTTGAATGCGAATATGCGTCCTTCGAAGCTTTCTTGCGCCCATAGTCGCGACAGGTTATCGGCCGTGAAGATGCCTTGTGGTGCATCAGTGATGATGCTTTGGGCATAGCGTGCCGCGTCTTCGTAGCGCGAAGTGTAAAGGGCAAGCTCGGCTTGGAGGTATTTCACAGCCGTTTGGCTAATCCATCCGTTGCGTGTTTGTGGGTTGTCTGCCTGCTCTGCCTCGTCAAGCAGGCTTTTAACATATTGTGCGCAGGTGGATAGCGGCAACCTTTCATTGGTTTCCAAACCCAAGAAATGCTTGATAACCACTCCAGGTGCCTCCGCGTTTTTATCGTATGCGGGTGCGTAGATGCGCATCAACTGGAGGTAACAAAGGGCCTTAAGGGCTTTTGTCTCGGCTTCGATGCGCGCCTTCTCCACAGTGTCGTCGCTGCTAGTTAAGACAACTTTCGGCAACCGCTCGAGCAAAGCGTCGCACAATGCCACTGTGGCATAATAGCCGGCCCATACAGTTGGCGACAGCTTGGACAGTTCCAAATCCTGCCAGTTGTAGAGATTAAGGGTGGTGAGGTCCTTTACCGAGAGGCTTGTTGGGCAGAAATCATTTCCGAGCAGAGAGAATTCGTACTCGAAATGAGGGTAAGAAATGTAGGCCGAGGCCAAAAGCGAACGGGCATCGGCAACGTTGGTCACTGCGTCGGGGTCTGAAAACTGGTCTTGTGGGGGAATGTTTAGCGAACAAGACGTTAGTCCCCATGCTGCTGCACCTATTATATATATGGTAAGAAGAAATCGTTTGAACATCGTTTATGTTTTCAGAAAGTGAGATTGAGATGGAAAGTGAACACAGGTTGCAATGCACCGGCGAGCGTACCGCTTTCTGGATCGGCCTCGTTGTAGCCAGTCCATGTAAGCAAGTTGCTGCCTTGCAGTCCCACATTGGCATATTGCACAAAGGGCAGCAGGGCATGTAGTGTCTTTGCAGGTAGGCGGTAGCGCAGCGAGAGGCTAGAGAATTTAAGATAGCTGCTGTTACCCACGGTACGCGAGTTTGGGTAAAGAGCTATGTTTTCTTCGGCCACACTTTGGGTATAAAAGGGTGTAGGGTAGTCTTTATATTCGTCTCCCTTGGCAAACCACATGCGCTGTGTTTGTCCAGCCACGGCGTTTAGGTTGGCATTGTCGCGCTTGCGCACATATTGGTAGTTGAAACGCTGCTTTCCGCCGAAGACATAATAGAAGGACAAGTCGACATCGAACGACTTATATGCGAAGCTAAGGAAACAACTTCCGCTGTAAGGTGGGGTCAGATGGCCCAGCGAAACGAGGTCTTGTCGCGTCAATGGTTCGGTGCCTTGCTTCTCTTTGCCGTCGGCTGTGAGGAAGACGGGATATCCCGTTAGTGGGTTTATGCCCAGCGAGCGTGCGCCCCATATCATGTCGTAGCTCTTTCCAACCTCGTAGCTGGGCACGATAGACTTTTCGTCGAGATACAACTTGTCGGTGAAATACAGGTCGAGCACCTTGTTGTCGTTATAAGCGAGGTTGGCTCCCACGGACAGACGTGCGTCGTAAGTGTCTAGTATGCGTGCGTTAACCCCCACTTCCATGCCGCGGTTTTGCAGCACGCCAATGTTGCGTTTCAGCGTTGTGAAGCCCGTGCTTGTGGGCACAGGCACATCGAGCAATGCCTCTTTGGTGCGGCGGTTGTACCAGTTGAGGTCCAGTGTAAGTCGTTTAAACAGCTCAAGTGTCAGGCCCAGGTCTATGGCCACATTCTGTTCGGGCTTCAAATCCTTGTTGTAAAGCGACAGAAGGTTGAGTGCACGACTTGTTTCATAGGCTTGTTCGGCAAAGGCGAACGTGCCAACGGTGTTCGAAACGCTAACGCCCCCGAGGTTGGCTGTTACGCCATACGATGCCTTGAGGTTGAGTGAGGTGAGCACTTTGTTGTCTTTGAGCCACGCAAAGTTGCTGGGAGTGATGCCCGCACCAACAGCCCAAGCCGTGTTCCACCGTTTGTTGGCGGGCAAGATGGAGGAAGCATCGGCCTTATAGGTAAGGTAAAGGTCGTAAACGGCGTTGTAGGTGTAGCCTGCCACCAGTCCAAAGCCCAGTTGGGCGTTCTTGTCGCGTGGGTTTCTCACCTCTGGTTGGCGGTTGCCATGCAGCGAACGGTTGATTGCTGAGGGCGAATCGACATTGCCAACACCATAGCCTGTGATGCCCACACCATCAAACTGATACTTGTAGAAGTCGGCGTTAGCCCCTAGTGTTAGGTCGTGTAGGCCTGCGAAGAGGTGGTTGTACGTGGCTCGGAAGTTGCTCGAGAGGTTGGTGGTTGTGGCTTTGTCGCGGCGGTAAATGCCGCGTGCCAAGGGTGCAATGCCGCTGTTGATTTCGCTATATGCCGTGCCGGGGGTGAACTGGTGTCCCTCGGAAAGTGCAACATCTAAGCCCGCAACGTAGGCAAGTGTGAGTCCTGTCAATGGTGTGAGCGTGATATTGATGCTTGCTCCGCCGTCTTTCTCGCTGTTGTCGGCACGATATTGGTTCACCAAGTCGTTGTAAGTGCGGTTGGGATACGAGGTTAGTTCGCCCGTCTTTCGTTCGTATGGGTTGAGGTTGTACACCAGCGAGGTGGGGTCGAAGGTTGTGCCGTTAGGCGTTTCGCTGCGTGCATAGCTGCCGTTAACGCCCAACATCAGAAATCCAATCTTACCCAATCGTTGGTCCAGGTTCATGCGTATGCCCATGCGTTGTTTGTTGTTGCCCTCCAATCGGCCGCCTTGATAGGTGTAGTTGGCCGACACATAGTAGGTGGTGGCAGCATTTCCTCCCTTCACGCTAAGGTTATGCTTTTGGTAGATGCTGTTTCTTATCAGCTCGTTAAACCAGTCGGTGTTGATGTTTCTCAGCTCTTCCAGATGTTTTTCTCCCTCTGCGATGAGCCTTTCCTTGTCGGGATTGTTGGCAAAAAATCGTTCATAGTATTCGCGGCTGTAGCGATAGCCCGGTGTGGCAGGGTTTTGCACCAGTCTTTCAAACTCGAGTTTCTCTGCCGACGACATCATCTTAATTCCGCGCCGCCCTTTGGTTGTGATGCCGAAGTCGAGCGAATAGTTCAGCGAGGGTTTGCCTTGGTAGCCGCGTTGCGATGCAATTTCCAATACGCCGTTGGCCGCTTTCACGCCGTAAAGTGCGCATGCCGCCGCATCTTTGAGCACTTTGATGCTTTGGATGTCTTGCGGGTTGAGGTTGTAAAACGTTTCGGGCGAGATGATTTGGCCGTCCAAGACATACAAAGGCTCGTTAACCTGATTGCCGCCACGCAGCGAAGAGTTGCCCCGAAGGCGTATTTTGGGTGCACTTCCCAGTTCGCCAGTGTTGGCAATGTTCAGTCCTGGCACCAGTCCTTGCAATGCCAGGCCCATGTCTATCATGGGCTTGTTGGCCAGCCGCTTCATGTCTACCGATTCTACCACGCCCGACTTAGCGCGCAGGTCAATGGCGTTGATGTTGCTTTTTGCGCGTACCACCACCTCGCCTAGCTTGTTTGCACTTTGTTTGAGTTGAACATCGAGTTGTCCCGAGCGTTCGAAGCGCAAACGTTGTGGTTCGTATCCCACGTACGAGAACACCACTTGCGTTCCCATTGCCCATGTTCCGCCAAGCTGATAACGCCCGTTAACGTCGGTAACGGTCATGGCGTTGTTGTCGCCAACGCGCACACTGACTCCGATGAGCGGTTCGTTTTTCTCGTCGGTTACGTAACCAAAGAGTTTCTGTTGTTGTGCCACGGCTTGTGCAATGAGGGCAACGAACGCCCACGCCACCAACACAAACCGCCTGTTTATATCTTTCATTCTATTCCCTTTTGTTTCCCTGATGTGCTTGGGGTGGCATGCTTGGCTTGTCCAACTTGCGCATCACCCCCCTTGAACCCTGTTTATCTTTTAAGGTATGTGGCTGTTTGCTCGAGAACCCAATCGCAAACAAGGGGCGTGCAAGCCGGCAATATGCCATCAGAGCTGTACACAATCTCTGCCCCAGTGCGCTTAACAAGGCTGGCTTGTTGCTCGGTCATTTTGTGTCGGTCGGCCATTTGCTTCATGTTCGATGTGAGATAGATGCCTTGCACCAGCACGCGCTTCTTCTCTTTGGCAGCTTTTTCGAGCAAAGGCAACAGCTGTGTGCCGAAGTTATGTCCCATCTCGATGAGAGCACCGTCGGTGTAAGCAATGCGCGTTTTCTCTTTTACGTACTTGCTTACGTTCTCAAGCAATGTTTTCCAATATCCGATATGTTCGTCGTCGCCATGCGCCAAGAAGATGACGGCTTCGTGTTCGGGCTTCTTCGACAAAGCCTGTACATTTTGAAGCATGGCCTTCTCCAGCAGGTAGCTATAGTAAAAGGTGGGGCCAAGCACCACGTTTACTTTTGTCTTCACCATTTCGGTATTCTCCTCGGCCAGTTCTTCGCGCACGTAAGGATTGAATTTCCATCCCAAGATGTTGGGCAAGTCTTCCTCGGTGTGTCCAGATGGCGCGATGAAAACGGGCAATGCAAACACGCTGTCCATACCCTGCGCCTCGCAGTCTTTAATCACCGATGCCACCGAAGGCTCGGTATATTCCATCAAGGCCACGCGAACGTAGTCGATGCCCTTAAAGCCTTGCGCCGCCATCTTGTCTTTCACGGCCTGTTCAAGGGCCAATACGGGCTTGCGCCAGCTTTCCATTGGCGAACCGTGTGCAACGATAACGAGGGCGGTTTTGGCACTAAGGCTTGCAGCCGTTGCAATGAACAACGATACGAAGAGAAATAATCTTTTTGTCATAAAATGTTTATAATGCTATTGTTTCCTTATAAAA
>CAJPTO010000086.1 GCA_905373605.1 uncultured Prevotella sp. | reverse complement strand
AGAGCTAAATAATAAAAAGGAAATGAACGCTTGCGTGGAATTTTTAGAACCAGCCTTTAGTGAAAAGAGCCTTGTGGCGTAGGCGCAAATGGACCTCCAAACCTGCCTTCATCCTAGTGTTAATTTGTTTTTATTATTTTACAAAACATCGTTTCGCTGCACACCGTTCTAGCACAATTCTGGGTCTTTAAACGCACAAAAAAGATGGATTTTGCCTGTTCGTGCAATGTCTTTTGCTCAAAAAAAAGGCAAAAATGCACGTTTCATGCCTATAAGCTTTTCTAGATTGCCGCCGTTGTTTGATTTTTGGTGCTTGTTTTGGTCTTCCTTTTTCCTCATAACAAAGCAACAAACATCCTCTTTTTCGCCAATTCGTGAGCGATTTGATGCAATTTACGTTGCTAAGTGCCGCAAAAAGCAGAGCTAAGTGCCGCAAAAAGCAAGGCTAAGTGCCGCAAAAAGCAACGTTAAATGCCACAAAAAGCTTGCTTTTGTATCAAAAACGAACTAAAAGCACGCTTCCTTGCACCTCTTTTCACATTCAACCCCATGCGAGAATCGATTATTTACGGCCAATGTACAATTGGTGGCGAGCGAGGGCAGCCATAATGTTAATATCCGTTCTGAATATTTTACCAACCGAAAAACACACTCACTCAAGACTCACCACTGCGGAAGTGATGCACAACAATCAGCTTGTGCAACGACACCATATATAGTCAAACTGAATTGAATTTGGAAAGTCATGGGTGCATCACAAGCAAACAAACGCTCCTCACGCAGAGGGAAAGGAGGACGCGGAGGCTAAGTTTAAGCGAGATTGGGTATGGAGAGCTGCGCTCCAAGAACGTGGAGGGCTTGTTCTAAAATAGCCTTGTGTTTCTTGTATTGCTCAGAACAACAAGCTACGTTCCCTTAACGCATAGCGTTCTCCTTTGTTTCTCTAAACCAGCTGAAGCCTCCACGCCCTCCTTTTCCTCAGCGTGAGGATTTATTAACGTCAATAAAAAATGCAGACAAAGGGCAAGAATAACGATTTGCCAACCCATTATTAACGATGCACGTACAATCTTTCTGCCGCAAGGTGCTAACTTTGCAACCATAAGCAATTGTGACATACGCCACAACAAAACACCCCAACAACCACACATCAAAACCCAAACAGCAATGACAAAAGCCCTTACAACCACCCTCACAGCTCTTTCAATCGCCCTTGTGGCGAACGCCAAAGATGTTCATGTGGCCATCAACGCCAACGAGGGCAAGCAAATCATCCACAAAGAGATTTACGGACAGTTTGCCGAACACCTTGGAACATGCATCTATGGCGGACTGTGGGTTAGGCCCGAAAGCCAAGTGCCCAACACACAAGGCTACCGCAACGACGTGCTGCAAGCACTTAAGGAACTGCAAATCCCCGTTTTGCGATGGCCGGGAGGCTGTTTCGCCGACGAATACCACTGGATGGACGGCATAGGCCCGCGTTCGCAAAGGCCGAAGATGCGCAATAGCTGGGGAGGCACCATCGAAGACAATTCGTTTGGCACGCACGAGTTTCTCAACCTCTGCGAAATGCTGGGCACCGAACCTTACATCAGCGGCAACGTTGGCTCGGGGTCGGTGGAAGAGTTGGCCAAATGGGTGGAATACATGACCTCGGACGGCGACACGCCCATGGCTACACTCAGGCGAAAGAACGGCCGCGAACGTTCGTGGAACGTGAAGTTCCTCGGTGTGGGCAACGAAAGCTGGGGGTGCGGCGGCAACATGACACCCGAATACTACAGCGACCTGTATCGCCGTTACGCCACCTACTGCCGCGACTACGACGGAAAGCGACTCTACAAAATTGCATCGGGTGCCAGCGACTACGACTACAACTGGACGAAGGTGCTCATGGACCGCGTGGGAAACCGAATGCACGGCCTGTCGCTGCACTATTACACCGTTAAGACGTGGGGAGGAAGCAAGGGAAAGGCCACTACCTTCACCAACCAAGACTATTTGAACACCATCGGAAAGGCATTGCAGATTGAAGAAGTGATAAAAAAACACTGCGAACTGATGGACAAGAAAGACCCACAAAAGCGCATCGGGCTGCTTGTTGACGAATGGGGCACCTGGTGGGACGAAGAGCCTGGCACCATCAGCGGACACTTGTACCAACAAAACACCATGCGCGATGCGATGGTGGCAGCACTTACACTCAACGTTTTCCACAGACACACCAGCCGTGTGCGCATGGCCAACATCGCACAGGTGGTGAACGTGCTGCAAAGCATGATACTTACCGACACCATCGACGGCGGACACATGGTGCTTACGCCCACTTACCACGTGTTTAAAATGTACCGCCCCTTCCAAGATGCCACTTTCCTGCCTTGCGAGGTGCAAACCGACTCTGTTTTTGTGCAGGGTGGACAGATGGTGATGATGCACGATGCCAACATCCCGCTGGTTAGTGCTTCGGCGGCTAAGGCTAAAAACGGCAAAATTGTGCTGGCACTGGTAAACACAGGCCTAGAAAAGCTGCAAAACGTGAGTGTTACCATCAACGGTGCCAACGCAAAAGCACCTAACGCACAGATTTTAACGGCCAAGAAACCCACAGACCACAACGACTTTAAACGTCCCAACGTGGTGAAAGCCGAACCCTTCAACGGCGCAAAAATCAAAAACGGCAGGTTGCAGGTGGCATTGCCCCCACTTTCGGTGGTGGTGATGGAGCTTTAGCCCCACATCCCTACCCCACATGGCACTTTCCCCTCGGAAAAACACTGCGCCATACAACATGCTCGCCCACACCTACGATGCATCATCGGAAGGCGTGGGCGACTTTTTCGTTGGTTTATTAGTTGACAAGTTAACGAGTTGACAGGTTAACAAGTTATTGGGCTTAACGAAAATGATGGCCGGCAATGAACCAACCCTAACCTCAACATTTAGGGCCAAGCGCAAGCCGCCTAGCACAACAGGCGCAAGAAAGGGGCGAAAAAAAACGATGTGCGCACCTTTATGAACGATAATCGACCCTCGCGCGCCGTTATTCTCCCTATTTTTGCAGAAAAATATTACGAGTATGAACAAACCTAAATTAACACTAGCCGCGCTCTTGATGCTTGCACCAACGCTGTTTTTCTCGGCATGCTCTGGGCAACGCACCACCCTTTCGGGTCTTCAGCCGGAGCGTTTCGACTCCATTATAGACGGTAAGGCAACAAAGCTCATCACCATTGGCAACAACAAGGGCATGGAAGTGTGCCTCACAAACTATGGCGGACGCGTTGTTTCGATTGTCGTTCCCGACAAAGACGGCCGCCCCACCGACGTGGCATGCGCTTACGACAACCTACATCAGTATGCCGACACCCTCAATTCGCCCTCCGATTATGGCGCATCGGTGGGGCGATATGCCAACCGCATTAAGGATGCAAAGCTCGTTGTGGACGGAGTTACCTACAACCTGCGCGCCAACGACAACGCCAACTGCCTGCACGGCGGAGGAAACACAGGTTGGCAAAACAGGGTGTACGACATCACTGCGCAAACAGACTCCTCGGTTGTTTTCGCCATCACCTCGCCAGATGGCGACAACGGCTTCCCCGGAACGGTGAAAGCCACTGCCACCTACACCGTTAAGGTCGACAACACGCTAGACATCGTGTTCAAAGCCACAACAGACAAGCCCACCGTTGTGAACATGACCAACCACACTTACTTCAACCTGAACGGCGACCCCTCGCAAAACGGCGAGAACCAAGTGCTTTACATCAACGCCGACAAGTTTACCCCGGCCGACAAATGGTACATACCCACGGGCGAGATTAGCGATGTTGGCGGCACACCAATGGATTTTCGCAAGCCACGCCCGTTGAGCGAGAACATCAACGACACTGTATACGCCCAGATAGCCAACGCAAAAGGCTATGACCACAACTGGTGTCTGAACACCTTCAAGGACGGAAAAGGCGACGACAAAGCCGTGGCCGCAAGCCTTTACTCGCCGAAGACGGGCATCGTGCTAGAGGTCTTCACCAACGAACCCGGCATGCAAGTGTACACTGGCAACTTCCAAGGCACAGGCATTGCATGCAAACACGGCGTGAAGTATCCCAAGCACGTCAGCGTTTGCTTTGAGAGCCAAAAATATCCCGACGCACCCACGAAGGTGGCCAACGGCACAAAGGGTTGGGAAGTGAGCGACCCTTACCTCAAACCAGGGCAAACCTATTACAGCCACTTGGTGTACAAGTTCTCCGTTAAATAACAATCACCACGCCATTAACCTAAATAGCATACACATATAACAATGAACTGGAACGCAAATGAATTTATTTGGCTAGACTGGGCGGTGCTTTTGCTCGGTATCCTAGCCGTGGCATGGGCCGTTTGGCGCAGCATCGTTAAAGACAAACGCGCCATGAAAGGCGCCGACAGCCAAGACTACCTCTTCGGCAAAGGCGAACCGTGGTGGGTGATTGGTGCGGCTATCTTTGCCGCCAACATCGGATCAGAACACTTGGTGGGCCTTGCAGGCACTGGAGCAAAAGATGGTGTGGGCATGGCACACTGGGAAATGCAGGGCTGGATGATACTTTTGCTGGGTTGGCTGTTTGTGCCATTCTACCAATTGCTGAACAACAAGCTGGGACGCATCATCACCATGCCCGAGTTTTTGAAGTTTCGCTACACCAAACGCACAGGTTCGTGGCTCAGCGTCATCACCCTCATCGCCTATGTGCTCACCAAAGTGAGCGTAACGGCATTCACGGGCGGCATCTTCTTCGAATACCTGTTGGGCATTCCCTTTTGGTATGGCGCGCTGGGGCTGATACTCATCACGGCCGTGTTCACCATCTTCGGCGGCATGAAGGGCGTAATGACCATGTCGGCCATACAAACACCCATCCTCATCATCGGCTCTTTCCTGGTGCTTTTCCTGGGTTTGGCCACACTGGGCGACGGCAGCATCACCCAAGGTTGGACCAACATGATGAACTATTGCAGCCAATTGCACAAGGGATATGGCACCACGCACATGTTCCATTGGGACGAAGGCGACCCCATGTACCACCAATATCCGGGCTTCGTGGTGTTTCTTGGTGCTTCGATTATCGGCTTTTGGTACTGGTGCACCGACCAACACATCGTGCAACGTGTGCTGGGTCAGCAGCGTGGAGAAGACAATGCGGTGGTGATGAAGCGCGCCCGGCGAGGGTCAATCTGTGCTGGTTACTTTAAGCTCTTGCCCGTATTCATGTTCCTTATCCCCGGAATGGTGGCCGCCGCACTGGCTGCCAACCCCACCAAATACGGTTTGCAGATGGACAACTCAGACGCTGCTTTCGCCCTCCTCGTCAAAGACGTGCTGCCAGCTGGCATAAAAGGCATCGTCACCATCGGCTTCATCTGCGCCTTGGTAACATCGTTGGCATCGTTCTTCAATTCGTGCGCAACGCTTTTCACCGAAGATTTCTACAAGCCCTTGCGACAAGGCAAGAGCGAAAAGCACTATGTGTTTGCCGGACGAATGGCAACGGTGGCCGTAGTGGTGCTGGGATTGCTGTGGATGCCCATCATGATGAGCATGGACACCCTTTACAGTTACCTGCAAAACATACAAAGCTTGCTGGCTCCAGCTATGGTGGCGGTGTTCGCCTTGGGCATTTTCTCGAAGAAAATAACGCCAAAAGCTGGCGAATGGGGGCTTATTGGAGGCTTTGCCATTGGCATGTTGCGCCTCGTTACCAACGTGATAACGCAGAACGGAGAAGCACAGATGACCGGAGTGTTCTGGGAAAACACGGCATGGTTCTGGCAAACCAATTGGCTGCTGTTCGAGTGTTACCTGCTGCTTTTCATCAACTTGATGATGTTTGCCGTGAGCTTCTTCACCAAGGCCCCATCCAAAGAGCAGGTGGCCGCCATAACCTTCACCCACGAATACCGCCAACAGGTGCGCCAAAGCTGGGGCTTCTGGGACATCGCAGCATCGCTTGGCGTAGTGGCTTTGTGCGGTGCGTTCTATTATTACTTCTTCTAAAACCAACATTATGCTTGAACAACTGAAAGAAAAAGTGTTTGAGGCCAACCTCGACCTCGTGAAACATGGCTTGGTGCTCTTCACCTGGGGCAACGTTTCGGGCATCGACCGCGACAAGGGGCTTGTGGTCATCAAACCCTCGGGTGTGGATTACGATGTGATGAAGCCCAGCGACATGGTGGTTGTGGACCTCGGAACGGGCAAAGTGGCAGAGGGGAGCCTCAATCCCTCATCGGATACACCCACACATCTCGTGCTCTACCGCAACTTTCCTGCAATTGGCGGCGTGGTACACACCCATTCCACCTACGCCACGGCATGGGCTCAGGCCGGCATAGACCTGCCCAACATCGGCACGACACACGCCGACTACTTCCACAACGACATCCCTTGCACCGACGACATGACCGCCAACCAAATGGCAGAATACGAACTGAACACTGGCAATGCCATCATCGAGCGATTTGAGAAACATCAAATTAACCCCTTGCACACGCCTGCCGTGCTGGTGAAGAACCACGGCCCGTTCACTTGGGGCAGCTCTCCGCACGAAGCAGTGTACCATGCCGTGGTGGCCGAACAGGTGGCTAAGATGGCTTTCGTGTCGTTATCGGTGAACCCACACACAACAATGAACCCGCTGCTCGTTGAAAAACACTTCAACCGAAAGCACGGGCCTAACGCCTATTACGGACAAAGAAAAAACAATCAATAACGCATAAGACTGAAAACAATGATTAAAGCTTTTGAAAATTTTGAAGTATGGTTTGTTACCGGCGCACAATTGCTCTACGGAGGCGACGCCGTTACACAGGTAGACGCACACTCGAAAGAGATGGTTGAAGGGCTCAACAACTCGGGACAGCTGCCAATACCCGTGGTTTACAAGGGAACGGCCAACAACACCCTACAAGTGGAAGACGTGATGACGGCCGCCAACGCCGATAAAAAGTGCATCGGCGTGATTACTTGGATGCATACCTTCTCGCCGGCCAAGATGTGGATACATGGTTTGCAGAAGTTGCAAAAGCCACTGATGCACCTTCACACCCAATATAACCAGAAAATTCCCTACGATACCATCGACATGGACTTCATGAACCTGAACCAAAGCGCGCATGGCGACAGGGAATATGCACATATCCTCACAAGAATGCGCAAACCCTACAAAACAGTGGTGGGACATGAAGACGCAACAACGCATCGCCGTGTGGCAAAGGGTGTGCGCCGGATGGGCCGATGCTCACGATTGCCTCATACTTCGTTTCGGCGACCAGATGAACAACGTGGCCGTTACCGACGGAGACAAGGTGAGCTTCGAGCAAACACTGGGCTACCACGTGGACTATTGCCCATTCTCTACCGTGATGACCTATTTTGATAAGGTGAACAACGATGACGTTACCGCGCTGGTGCACGATGTTTACTTCAAGGCTTACAGCGTTAGCGAAGCTTTGAAAGACGAAAACAGCGAGGCTTACAAACGAATATGGAACGCCGCAAAGGCCGAACTCACCCTGAGAGCCATTCTTAAGGATTTCGGGGCAAAGGCTTTCACCACCAACTTCGACGACTTGGGCGACGTGGACGTGGAGAAAACGGGACGAGGCTTCGACCAAATACCGGGCTTGGCCTGCCAAAGGCTCATGCAAGAGGGCTATGGCTTCGGTGCTGAAGGCGACTGGAAGAGCGCAGCTCTGTACCGAACGACATGGCTCATGAGCCAAGGTCTGGAGGGCGGAACATCGTTCCTCGAAGACTACACGCTGAACTTCGACGGCGAAAACACCTCCATACTGGAAAGCCACATGCTGGAAATAAACCCCGACATATCTGAAGAAGAGAAACCAAGGCTGGAAGTGCACTTCCTGGGAATAGGAATACGCAAGACACAAACGGCACGCCTGGTGTTTACTGCCAAGCAAGGCCACGGCATTGCCGCAACAATCGTTGACCTTGGCAACAGATTCCGCCTTATTGCCAACGATGTGAACCTCATTAAGTCGAAACCGCTGCCCAAATTGCCCGTAGCTAGCGCGCTATGGATACCCGAACCATCGTTCGAAGTGGGTACGGCCTGCTGGATGAACGCTGGCGGCACTCACCACTCGTGCTTCAGCTTCGCCCTTACCGACGAATATTGGAACGACTTTGCCGAGATGGCCGACATCGAGGCGTGCATCATCAACAAAGACACCAGCTACATGCAGTTTAAAAAAGAACTGCGCTGGAACGAAATGTACTACATGTTGAACAAGGCATTGAGATAAAGACACATGACTGCCAAAGAAACCATCATGCAGGGTAAGGCCATTCTCGGCATCGAGTTTGGCTCTACCCGCATCAAGGCTGTGCTCATCGATGGTGAGAACAAGCCCATTGCGCAGGGGTCGCACCAATGGGAGAACCAACTTGTGGACCGTCTATGGACCTACAGTGTGAAAGCCATTTGGGAAGGCCTGCAAAACTGCTATGCCGACCTGCGCGAGAACGTGAAAACGCTGTACGGCGAAGAACTGAAAAGCCTTGCGGGCATCGGCATCAGTGCCATGATGCACGGCTATATGGCTTTTGATGCACGACAGCAGCTGCTGGTGCCATTCAGAACGTGGCGAAACACCAACACGGCGAAAGCGGCTGCCACGCTTTCCGAGTTGTTTAGCTTCAACATCCCCCTGCGATGGAGCATCGCACATCTCTATCAAGCCATCCTCAACGGCGAAGAACATGTGCCAGACATCCACTTCATCACCACCTTGGCGGGATACATCCATTGGCAACTTACGGGCGAAAAGGTGCTGGGCATTGGCGATGCCTCGGGTATGTTCCCCATCGACCCGGCCACAAAAACCTACGATGCAGACATGCAAGACAAGTTTAATGCGCTTGTAGCCTCCAAACACTTGCCGTGGACACTGAACGACATCTTGCCAAGCGTGCTGCTGGCTGGAGAAAATGCAGGAAAACTAACCGCCGAGGCCGCCAAAAGGCTAGACGTAAGCGGAAACTTGCAAGCTGGATGTCCCCTTTGTCCGCCCGAAGGTGATGCGGGAACGGGGATGGTGGCCACCAATGCGGTGCTGCCACGAACGGGAAATGTGTCGGCCGGAACGTCATCGTTCTCGATGATTGTGCTTGAAAAGCCGCTGTCAAAGCCCTATGAGGCCATCGACATCGTGACAACGCCCGATGCCAACCCCGTGGCTATGGTGCACTGCAACAACTGCACATCCGACCTCAATGCATGGGTGAGCATCTTCAAAGATTACGAATTGCTTTGGGGAAGGCAAACAGACGTGGGCGAAATATTCGCCAAGCTCTACAACCATGCACTGCAAGGCGATGCCGACTGCGGCGGATTGTTAGCCTACAACTATTTCTCGGGCGAACCCATAACGGGCTTGGCCGAGGGACGGCCGCTCTTTGTGAGGTCGCCTAACGACAGGTTCAGCTTGGCAAACTTCATACGGGCCAACCTTTATGCCGCCGTGGCGGTGCTGAAAGTGGGAAACGACATCTTGTTCGATGACGAAAAAGTGGCCGTGGACCGCATAACGGGGCATGGCGGACTGTTCAAAACGCCCGGCGTTGGACAGAAAGTGATGGCCGCCGCGCTCAATTCGCCCATATCGGTGATGGAAACGGCTGGCGAAGGAGGTGCTTGGGGCATCGCGTTGCTTGCGGCTTACCTCGTAAACAAAAAGTCTGGGCAAGGGCTTCCCCACTTCCTTGAACACCATGTGTTTGAAGAAAACAAGGGAACGGTTGTTGAACCCAACCCACAAGACGTTGAAGGCTTCAAAGCTTATGTGAAAAAATACGTGCGCGGATTGCAAATCGAGCAGGCCGCAGTGCTGCATAAGGATTAGCTGATACACAAAAAAGGTTGGCGCAAACGCTTCATGTGGATAAAGAATGCTACCTTACACGTACACGCGTAAGGTGATAGCAGTTTTATACACAGGAGTTTTGCGCCAACCTTCGCTTTGCCATGCGCCCTTGTTCGTTGTTCACGGCCTGGCAAAAATCTACATACAACCATCAAACAGCACTTATTTCTGTGTGCCTTAACACCTCCACAAGTACCTGTAAACATGCACCTCTCGTATTTAATCAACAAGCGCCTGGCGAGTGCTGTTTATTATTTTTCAGCCATTTTTTCTTCCTTTTTCTTGTGTCTTTAATGGAATTTAGCTACATTTGCCCCCCGAAGAGTGAAACGTGAGTTTTAGCTCTAGGCGAGTTTTGGAAATTACCACAATTGGTTTTAGGCCCTATCAAGGCCGATTTCGTTCCATTCAGCACAGCGGCGTTGGGCATTGCCGCTCGAGAAGACCAACGACAACCGACAGACAAGACCTAAATCACACCGAAGAACGCTCCCGTAAGGCGTGCTTTACCCCTGGGGCAATGAAAAGACGAGCCAACGAACCTAAATAAAAAATATACTATTAACAATTGACTTTACTCTATGATTAGAAGAACTGCAACATTAGTGTTCGTGTGCCTTGTGGCTTTCTTGGCCCTGGCACAGACAACAAGGGTTAGCGGAACAGTGGTAGACGAGTCTGGTGAACCCATTATCGGCGCAACGGTAAAGGTAACAGACACGGCATTGGGCGCAGCAACCAACATCGACGGCCAGTTTACATTCGAAAACGTGCCAAAGACGGCACGCACGCTCACCGTCACCTATGTTGGCATGCAGACTTTAACGGTAACTTTGCGCCCAGAGATGCGCATCGTGATGAAATCGGATGCCAAACAGATTGACGACGTCATCGTGGTGGCGTTCGGCAAGCAGAAACGTGAGGCATTTACCGGCTCGGCTGGCGTGCTTAACGCCGACAAAATTGCCGAAAGGCAGGTGAACAACCCCATCTCGGCACTCAATGGCAAGGTGTCGGGCGTGCAAATGATTGAAGGCAACGGACCGGCTTCCACACCCTCCTTGCAAATTAGAGGCGTTGGCTCGCTCAATGCTGGCAATGCACCGCTCATCGTGGTGGACGGACTGCCCTACGCTGGCTATTACAGCGACATCAACCCCAACGATGTGGAGAGCATCAGCGTGCTTAAAGACGCTGCTTCGAACTCGCTTTACGGTGCACGTGGTGCTAACGGCGTTATCCTTATCACCACGAAGACGGCCAAACGCGGTGCGGCGGTCTGTGGTGGCTTCCTGCTGCGTAGTGTATGGAGTTCGGATGGGAACA
>CAJPTO010000085.1 GCA_905373605.1 uncultured Prevotella sp. | reverse complement strand
CCAATTTCGCATTCCACTTCACGAATATGAGAAACGTTTCGGTAGCATTGCCGACTTCTCCAGCATTCGTTTCATGCGCATGTTCCTCACTGGCTTCACGCGCCCCATCGTGTTGCGCTTCGGTTCGCTCGATTTGGTGCGCGGCGAATGGCGTAGTTACCAGCAAAACCTCAGCAACACCGCCGCACAAACGGGTAAAATGGCCGTAAGTGCCGTGAGCTACGAAGAGAATGGCGACAAAACGCCCGTCAACTACATCCTCCCACCAGGCATTGAACGCGGAGCCGACCCCAACCAACCGCAAATGGTGGAGAACAACGAGCAGGCTTTGAGCCTTGTTGTAGACAACATGGCACCAAGCGAAACGAAAGCCGTCTACAAAAACACCACCATCGACCTGCGACAATATCGCCGCTTGCAAATGTTTGTGCATGCAAACGCACTGGAACCCAATGCAACCGCGCTGGCCAATGATGAACTTTCGGTGTTCGTTCGCCTAGGAAGCGACTACAAAAGCAACTTCTACGAATACGACATTCCCCTAACACTCACCCCCGCACGCCGATATAACGACCGTTCGTGGGCCGACAGCCGTGCCGTTTGGCCCGAAGAAAACATGCTCGACATTGCGCTTAGCGTGTTCACCAACCTCAAGAAAGCCCGCAACAAGGCGCGTTCCTCGGGGCTGGCTTCGTTCACTTCGCTCTACTCTGCCTACGATGCCGACAGGCCAAAGAATAAAATAAGCATCATGGGAAACCCCACTCTGGGCGAAATAAAGACCATCATCATCGGCGTTCGCAACAATTCGGCAACACAAAAAAGTGGTGAAGTGTGGGTAAACGAACTACGTTTGAAGGAATATGAAAATGAAGGCGGATGGGCAGCACAAGGAAATCTCAACGTGCAACTCTCTGACTTCGGCACGTTCAACCTGCAAGGGCAATACGTCAGCGAAGGATTTGGAGGGCTTGAAGATGGTGTTGCACAGCGCACGAAAGACAATTTCAAGGCCTACAGCGTAACAACAAACCTCGAATTGGGCAAGTTCTTCCCCGAGAAAGCCAAGGTTTCGGCACCACTTTATTATTCGCGAACACAAGAAGAAACCAGTCCTAAGTATAATCCCCTCGACACCGACCTGCGCCTTAAGGATGCTTTAGACGCGGCCAACCGACAAGAACGCGACTCGATTAAGGGCATTGCCATTCGCCGAACCACCAATACCAACTTCTCGCTCTCGAATGTTCGTATCGGCATACAAAACAAACGCCACCCCATGCCTTACGACCCAGCAAACTTTTCGTTCTCATACAGCAGCTCTTCGCGCAACACTAGCGGAGAAACAACCGTCTACGAACGCGAAAACAACTGGCGTGCAGCACTGGCTTACAACTGGACTCCGGTGTACAAACCCATCGAACCGTTCAAAAATCTCAAGGGAAAAAGCAAGTGGCTCGACATTCTTAAACGCTTCGGATTGAACTGGTTGCCGCAAAATGTGGCGTTCAATTCAGACATCAACCGCAGCTATTACGAGCTGCAAGAACGCGACATGGACAGCAATGGCGGCGACAGGCTGCCGCTAACCTTTAATTCGCAATTCCTTTGGAACCGCGATTTTGCCATACGTTGGGACTTGACACGAAACCTACATGCCAACTTCCAGAGTGCAACGCACGCCGAAGTGGAACAGCCTTACACACCCGTTAACAAAGATCTTTACGCCGAACGCTACCAAGCTTGGAAAGATTCGGTGTGGACAAGCTTGCGAAGTCTGGGCAAGCCGCTAGATTATAACCAGTCGTTCACCCTCTCTTACCAACCCCCACTCAACCTCTTGCCCATCTTCAACTGGGTGAACACCGACCTCACTTACAACGCCACCTATCGATGGGTGCGCGGAACACAGCTGGAAGACGGCTCTTCACTGGGCAACACCATCGTCAACAACCGCGACTTCAACATCAACGGAGCCTTCGATCTCGTGCGCCTTTACAACCACATTCCGTTCCTTAAGAAGGCCAACGAACGCTTTAACCGTGAGCCAAACACGGCCGAACTGAACCGGAAACGCGAAGAAAGGCAGGCCGAACAACGCCGAAAGGCACAAGAACGCAAGCAGATGGAAGAGCGGATGAAGGGAAAAGGCATCACACCCAACGAACAAAAAACAGACAACAACGAGGCCTTGGCCCAACAACAGCGCAACAACTTGCCCAGAAACCGCAACAGCTTTGAGCAAGAAATAACCCTCACACCCGACTCAACACTCACCATCAGCCACAACAAACGCACAAAACGACTGATGGTTTCGGCACGAACCGAAGACGGGAAACGCTTCCCCTTGAAGTTTAAGACCAAGGGCGACAACAGCATTCGCATCCTTAACAAGGTGGATTCGGCTCTGCGCCTGAAACTAACCGTTACCCCACGCCAGCCCCTGGAGAAGCTATCGTGGTACGAAACGGCGCAAACCGTGGCGCGCGTGCTGATGATGGTGCGCAACGTTAGCTTCTCTTACCGCAACCAATATGCCATCTCACTGCCCGGCTTCATGCCTCATGTGGGCGATGCTTTCGGTCAAGCGCGCCTTCCTTCCGCCCTTGCGCCAGGCCTCGACTTTGCTTTCGGCCTGGTAGACGATGGTTATATCTCCAAGGCACGCGACATGGGATGGTTGCTCAACAATGATTCTGTGGCCACACCTGCTGCTACAACCAAGACAGAAGACCTGCAATTGCGCATGACCCTCGAGCCTGTGCGCAACTTGAAGATAGACTTGCACGCCTCCCGAACCCAAACCACGGCGCGAAACATACAATATATGTACGCCGGAACGCCCACAACGCAGAACGGAACGTTCATGATGACCACCATTTCCATACGTAGTGCGTTCGAAGGAATGGGCTCGGCGGCCAACGGTTATCACAGTCCGTCGTTCGAAAGGTTCTGCAATGCCCTCGAAAGCTTCCGCAATCGTGTGGAAGCACAATACGAAGGGGCACGCTATCCAGCAGGAACAACGATGGCAGGAGCCACGTTCAACCCCGCCAACGGGGCGGTAGACCGATATAGTTCGGACGTGATGATACCCGCTTTCCTCCACACGTACACGGCTATGGGCGGCGCATCGCTCAACATTTTCCCAACCTTGGCGCGCCTCTTGCCCAACTGGAACCTGCGCTATAGCGGCTTGGGCAAGCTGCCGTGGTTCCGCGAGCACTTCAAGAGCGTGAACATCAACCACGCCTACAAGAGCATTTACGCCGTGGGAGCATACAGTTCCTACAACACCTTCATGGAATACATGAACGGACTGGGCTTCATCGCCGATGTCGCAACAGGAAATCCGCTGCCACGAAGCCTTTACAACGTCACCAACGTGAGCATCAACGAAGCATTCTCGCCGCTGCTCGGCATCGACATGACGTTTAACAACAACCTCACCACCAAGCTCGAGTATCGCTCAACGCGCGTGCTCAACCTCAGCATGACAAGCGTTCAGATTAACGAAGCCGTTAGTCGCGACTGGGTTTTGGGCATGGCCTATCGCATCAACAACTTCAAACTCTTCGGGCTGCGTGCACCGCGCGCCAAGAAAACAAAGGCCAAGCGAAACGAAACCAACCCAAACGCCACCAATAACAACGCGCAAGGCAACGCCAACCACGACTTGAACATGCGACTCGACCTGAGTTACCGCAAGCAAGCCAGCATCAGTCGCGACATTGCCACACGTACAAGCGCGGCAAGCATGGGCAACACCGCCATTAAAATTAGCTTCTCGGCCGATTACACCCTCTCGCGCCTGCTCACCATGAGCTTCTTCTACGACCGACAAACCAACACACCCCTGCTTAGCAGCAACAGTTATCCCACCACAACGCAAGACTTCGGCCTTAGCCTCAAGTTCTCGCTCACCAGATAAAGGGCCGTATTCTCGGGCAGATTAGGCAACAACACTCCACAAAGCTGTCTACGCATGTGTGTAAACAGTTTGTGAACCTTATCGTAAACTATTGAAAACATTTGACATACGAGTTTATTACCAGGTAATTCCAGAAGACAAAAAAGGCTAATAAACTCAAAATCCACAAATTCATTAACTCAAACCCCACATAATAGCTTATTTTGTGTGGGACAACAATTGCTCAAGCAACGGAAGAGCCTTATTCAATCCCCCTACCCTGACTAGAACTCCCCAAAGATGTTCAAATTTCTTCCATCCCCCAGTGTACATAAGGTGCGTAATTCGCTGTGTCATGGTTGTATCATGACCACACGCACGAAGGATGTTGTTCCATGAATAGAAAGCCTTGCACGCCCAGTCGTACCCCTCCTTCAATTGTTCTGCGGTAAGGCCCCGCGTTTGATATACAACCGTGCGCGTGTCATACTTGCTCCAATCGTAAGACAGTATTCTCCCTTCTGCCTCCAAACGCCGAAACTGCCGTGTACCTGGATACGGGGTTAAGATATGATATGTTGCTGTTGTTATTGCATTATCCACGCCCCAATCAACAGTTCGGCGAAAAACATCAGCATCATCGTGGTCTAATCCAAACACAAAACTACCATTAATCATGATGCCAAGGCCATGCAGTCGCTTCACGGCTTCACTATAATCGCGTTGAAGGTTCTGGCATTTGTTGCTTGCCTTTAAGTTTTCGGGCGAGAACGTCTCAAAGCCGATGAAAACACTTCGCATTCCCGCTTCAGCTGCTTTCTCTATAAGGTCGCCTTCAAGGATAGATTGCACCGTCGCTGCACTTTGAAAGACGCGGTTCATGCCTTTCATGCCCGCAAACAGTTCGGCCGCAAACTTTTTACTACCAAGCAAATGGTCGTCTAGAAAATAAAGGTGCTTGCCTGGAAGCCCGTCTATCTCTTTCAAAGCAGCATCCACTCGCGCCGTATAAAAAGACTTTCCACCCTCATAGAAAGCATCCTTATAGCAGAAGTCACAATGATGTGGGCAACCCCTTGATACTACAAGTGAATTAGGAACAAAATACTTGCTGCGCTTTATGAGGTCGCGGCGCACGGGAGGAATGTTCTCAATGGAACGCCATTGTGCAAAATATCGCTTCTCTGCACAACCTTTTCTGAAATCATTGACAAACCGAGGAAAGGCCTCTTCGCCAGGACCCATTATGATTGTATCGGCGTGTAAGGCTGCTTCTTCGGGAAGTGCGGTGACATGTAACCCGCCCATAACAACAAACACCCCCCTACTTCTATAACTGTCGGCAATGGCATAAGCTCTATATGCATTTGTTACATACACCTGAATGCATACTAGGTCAGGTGTATCGCTTATGTCAAGTTGCTCCACATGCTGATCCAAAAGAACTATTTCATCATCGTCACGGAAATATCCGGCAAGTGTAGCCAACCCTATTGGTGGAAACAGCGAATATTTAATGGGGCGCCAATAGGGGCTCTTTGCTTCATCCAAAGAGGGCAGTATCATCTTTACTTTCAACGCTCTGCTCATTTCAATCGTATTATATCATGCCATTAGTTCATCTAAGTAAAACGTTAACGGGGATTGCAAAACAACAAGCTTAAGAGTTAACAAGATTAGCATGCTGCAACCATCTCTTCAACAAAGGCTCTGTCACTTTTTACATCCCTATAATATGGAGAGGAGCATCTTATCTTTGTGGTGCAAAACCAAGATAAACACTCCTCTCAGGTACGAAATACTGGACAAAGATACAATATAATTTTGAAATCTCGCCCCATTTGTCGGTGGCAAAATGCGGTTATGTCTCGAAAAAATAAACACACGCCCTCTTGACAGAAGAACATGTTCTTTTGACAGAAGGACATAAGGAACATATTCTTACTACTTAGTTGAATAGTTGGTGATCGTTGGACATCATTTTCCTTTAGGATAGGCAAGTTATAAAATGGGCGTTAGCCATTTTTTCACCTTTTCAACTTTGTTAGTTGACATGTTAACGAGTTAACAAGTTGGTGGGCGTTAGCCATTTTTCACTTTTTCACCTTTCCACCTTTAGAAGTTAAGGGAGTTAAGCCAAATGCTTTTGAGCAGCAAGGATAATGCCTTATTGATTTGCCCACTTATCATCCTGCCAACTCGTAAACTTACAATTCATCAATAGAAACAACAAAGCATATCACTCCCCTCGCCTTTTGGAGAGGGGCTGGGGGTGAGGCCTCCTTTTCATCTTTTCATCTTTACCCCCCTCGTTTACACCAGGTGTCCAATCAATTCTTCCCTATCACCAGGCAGCATGTCGATGACCGGAATTTCGACCATAGTGTAGCAGCCAGGCTGCAAACGCATGGCAGCACGAGCCACATTCACCAGCACTTGTCCAGTAAGCGCAGGGTTGTTGATGCTCATGTCGAAAGCGAAGTGTTGGTTTTGAGTCTTTCCGCTCACCCCTTTTCTAACGAGATGCACACCATGACCCATGTCGCGAACCTCATCCACCGACTTCACTGCAAACACATGCGTTTCGTCGTTGGCGAAATACGGGTCGGCTTTCACCTCTGCCGCCACATCTTCCAGCTTCGCGCCGTCTTCCAATTCCACGTAAACCATGCGGCGATGAATGCCCTCGCCCATCGGAATTGTCATCGAAAGGGCGTTCTTAACCCCTTTCTTTCCACGCACGCACACACTATGTCCCATGCTCATGCCCGGCCCAAAGTTGGTATACGATAAGCCCTTGGGGGCCAAACTCTGCATCAACATGCGAACGATAGAGTCGGACCCTGGGTCCCATCCGGCCGAAATAACGCTCACTTTGCCGTGCGCTTTGCACACAGGCATCAGCTCGGCGCGGTAGTCGAGAATGCTCGTGTGGATGTCGAAGCTGTCAACCGTGTTGATGCCCAAGGCCAAAAGCCGCTTTGCATAAGCCGGACACTCGCGCGTTGGCAAGGCCAATATCGCCACATCCACGTCTTTCAGTTCGGTGATGTTGCTCACCACGTCATAGTTTTGCAGTTCCAAGGGTTTGTCTTTCGCACCTTGTCGCCTTACAACACCAGCCACTTCAAAGTCGGGAGCGGCCTCCAATGCCTGCAAAGAATACTGTCCAATGTTGCCGTAACCCACTACGGCTGCTCTAATCTTTTTCATATACCAAAATGTTTATGTTTAGTTATCATCCTGTTAACCGTTTGCACGCAATGCGTAAAGTGTAAAAGTGCTTCGCCGCCTTTCTTTTGCAACGGCATGCAAAAGTAGTGCATTAGCACGAAAAAACGGCAAATTCACAGATAAAAAACATGCTTCTATGGACAAATAGCGTTAAAACACATACGATCTTAACCTATATCAACCAGCGAAGTACGCGCTAGACCAAACCGGTATCGCCCTTCTTACTAAAACGCTTCACAACCAAGACACACTGTGCAAACCATCATCAGCCACGCGCCTTACGGTCTATATGCCAAAGTGAACATCAATTCTCGCCCTCTAACGCTCATGTCGGTGGTGGTACGAACCAAGTCGCTGTTAACGCTATAAGCGTAACTGCGCTTGTTTAGCACGTTAGCCAACTTCAACTTGCAATCTACGTGCTTGCCCGCATAACCCCAAACGACATCTACGAACACCATATTCTTATAGCGATTGTCGGGCAATTGGTTGCGATACCATTCCAAGTCGGCCTCCAATTTCATTGCCCCCACAAGCGGAATAACGGCATGTGCTTCGTGCTGCCAGTTGTTCAACGACGACCGTTCGCCCCAAGTAGGCATGTACATCTTGCTCCAACGGTAAGACAGGGCATAGTTAAAGTCCATCCCCTTCCACAATACAGCGGTAAGGCTGGTCCTTAACATCACAGCATCTCTTTGCAAAGGCATACGCATTCCATCTTGTGATATGTAAGTGCTGGTATGGTTATAGTTGGCCATTACATTCAGTTTGGCGTTGAACAGTGAAAATCCCTTCGACAACATAGACACCGCCTGCCATGAATTATAGCGCGTTTCTTGTGGCAATAACGACAAGACGATGTACCGCCCTATGAAATTGCGCGAGGCGGTATAAGGGTCGGTGCCCTGCGTTCGAGTAACACTCATGTTAAGATGCGTGGCTTGCAAGGCGTTCTTATAATACATTCTCAGTCGCACATTACGTTCTCTGCGCACCGCATAGCCGCTAAATCCTCTATTGGCATACTCATAATCTTGCAGAATTAGCACGTCGAAAAAGCGGTTGACATCTACTTGCGAAGTGCTCTCGCCTGCACTACACCTGAACTCTAACCGTGGTGTGGCGGTCCATTGTATGCTGATGTCTGGCGAAACGTATGCATGCGACTGCTCATTGTGCCCTCGATACCAATACATGTTGTGCTCCAAGAAGGCCGAAAGCGTAAAGCGTACGTCGCGCAAACGATATTCTGCCTCAGGATTGGCGTATAGTTGGCAGAAACCGAAACGACCATCACCAACCCGCGAAACGCCTATACCGTCGGGAACGCCATAGAGATGAGATTGCAAACGATGTACGGCAGCATTCACACCAAGTTCCGTAGAGAGTTTCATCTTACCCACAAGCAGTGCGCCTTGCACATAGGTCTTGGTCTCAAAATAATGTTGCGAAAGGGTTTGTAGGGCCGAGTCGGCTTGTATTCGCTGTGGCCTTGTTTCGTATATGTTGCCCGAATTGAACGACAAGAGGTGCTTACCCCACCGTTTGATAAGGTAAAGGTCGTCTCTGACAGTAAACTTCGGTAGCTTGGCATACACGGTATGGGCATTCGTTCCTGCCTCGTTCAGCCATTGCTTACGCCATTCCAGGTCGCCTTGCAACTTGTTTTTCAGGTAATGGTTGTTGGCGTTGTTTTCGTATTTCAGCAGGGCATGGAGGTTATTTTCGCGCATCAAGCCATGCTTTTGGTTATCTGTCAGGCGCGTATCACCAGCCCTATAATATTCGGTCATCCGCCTTTCCCACGTATTCTCTTCGTTGTTCTCGTATATCAGTTGTAAGTTCACCTGCGAAATGTCGTTTATGCGTTTCAACGTATTTAGTGTTAAGCTGTGACTCCGGTTAAAAAGCGACCGCCTGCCAAGAAACTCCGCATCGCCCACGGGTACTTGTATCAGATTGGTTAGCCTGCTACTTATCTCGTTGAAGTTAAACAGGTTGGTGGTTTCCTTGCCTATCGCCTTGCCCAAATTGTTAGATTTGTAGGTTGCCATAAACTGCCATTGCGGTTTAATTCGCATGGCAAAACTTTCAGCTTCCCACAAAGCCCCATTGCTCTTTATACCAACGGTACCTTTAGCCGTAACAATCCAATGCGCCTTCGCCCCATCTTTCATGCGTATGTTCACGGCATCATCGTTAGTAAAGGTAAAGGCTTCGAGCACTCTTACTGGCTGATGATGCTTTATCACTTCCACCGATGCCACTTCGCCTTGTGGCAACGTGTTGGTAGCCACACCGTATTTAGAGCCCAACATGTCAAGCCCTTCAATGTAAAAGTTGCTTATCGGCTTTCCTCCGTAAGCAATTTGACCACTCTCTTTGTCCACTTCAAATCCGGGAACACGTTTCAACACATCGGCCAGCGTTCGGTCGCCAGCTTGTGCGTATGTGGCTAACAGATACTTTATGGTGTCTCCGCTAAGCTTAACCTTTTCCGACTTCACGTTCACTTCTTTAAGTGTCACGGCATCGTCTGCCATTGTCAGCTTCTGAAAAGGCATGTTTTCCTTAACCTCAATGCGCTTAGTCTTATAGCCCAAGGAGGTAATTTGCACGCTGTTACCCACTTTGGCCTCGATGCTAAACCGCCCTTCCGCATCGGTTTGGCAATAATTCAGCATCTTGTTCGTGGCAGCATCCACATGCTTCACCACAACCCATTGCAGCGGTTGACCGCTGGTGTCGGTCAATCTGCCCTCCACTTTCACCATCTGTGCCCATACAACCACAGTCCACAACATGGTTATTGCCATCAAGCATGCCTTCTTCATCATTGTTAAAAGTTTATCTGCACAATATATAAGATACGCACAACGTCACCACCTCCATAAAAGGGAAAGATAAAAGCAAACAGCAAAAACTCCCACAAACGCCCGTTTGCTCCCCTCATCTTTGCCTTTCACTCCAACTCCATAGGTGACGCAAAGGTTGTTTTGGGTGGGTAATTCTTAGGATTGGTGCTTTCTTTCAAATACTTTTCACGTTCAATGGGCAAAAATTTGTCATTATCAAAGTTATAAAACGTAACGGGCGACACGTCTTTCGTTTGCAAGCTACATGCCTCCAAGTCTATATAGCCATCGCAATGCGCTTTTAATATCAGCCCAGGCAGACCTGCTAGCTTCCAAGGACCTAGCGGAATGCCAATCTCTGGCGCATACCAAACAGTCCATTCGCGCCCTCTGAACCGCGTCTTGGCCATCAAGCATTGCTGACCAAGCAGCGTTCGCGCGCTGTCTGCCACCAACTGCCAGTCCATTTTGGGGATTGGTTCTTCGTAATAGTAGTTGTCTCCGAATATGGAAGCATACACCGTGATTTTACCTTGCGTAAGATTTCGGTACAGATATTGTCCACATCCTGGGCTATAAGGCATGCGCTTGCTGTCATCATCGCGGTGTGTAATGCAATCTGTCATACGATTAATGTAATCCAACATATACACTTCGTTGTCTGGGGCGTTGCGCATAGAGTCCACCATGTAATTATCCACACTGAAATATTGACTAGCTTGCTTGCCACACCGCAAGGCGTATTCATCCTTATCCTTGCCATACTGCACCTTGTACCTCACTTCTAGTATGGCTGGCTCTATCACATGTGTCTCTTGAGCCCATAAACTAATGGGTAGGCCACACAATAAAACTTTAATCAATACTGTTTTCATCATTCCACAAGATTTAAACTTGTGTTGGAGAAAAGCTTCCCCAACACAAGTTAGTTAAAGTTTAGCAATATTGATGGTAGAGATCTGCCCATTCATCCCATTGCTGGTCAGTAGCACCATCACGTGCCATTGCATTGGTCATGGCTTGAACTGCTCCACACCTGGCATGATCCACGCCACCAAGAACTCTACTCATTTGAGAAAAATCTAACTTTTTCATAAGTCATACAACTTAAAAATAAAATTTTATGTCTACCGCCAATGCTCGCACCGGCGTATTCGGGCATCACGTTTAACGTGGCTAGGCGTTTCCCCACGCAACAACTCGCTAGTTAGTTGAAGAGGCAGCTAATCTCTTGCTACAAGCAAATCGGTATTTCTTTTGGTGTCTTAACCCAC
>CAJPTO010000084.1 GCA_905373605.1 uncultured Prevotella sp. | reverse complement strand
CATTTCAAAAGCAAGGAAAAATTTGCGTTTTTGATGGTTTAAGGGCCTTGAAAATGCTAGAATGGTGCGTGGCGACGAACGTGTTTTGTAACTATATCAGAACAAGATTGGGAGGTTAATGAGAAAGTCAAGATGACTTTACCTGCTATTTTGCAGCCTTTGTATAAAAAACGAACAAAATGGTGCTATGTCGATGATAAACTTGCGGTATTGTTTCTGTATTTGATGCCTTTTTAGTATTTTCGCAGTGAATAAAAGGAAAGATAAAAGAGCCTCAACCCCCCAGTCCTTCTCCAAGGAGAAAGGGTGAAAAGGTGAAAAGGTGAAAGGGTGAAAGAATGGCTAACGCCGTTAAAAGGTGAAAAGGTGAAAGAATGAAAGGGGAAAAGGTGAAAGGGTGAAAAGGTGAAAAAATGGCTAATGACCAAAAAGCTTTTGGCTTAACTCCTTTACTTCTTTGCTCCTTTACTTCTTTGCTACTTTACTCCCTTACTCCCTTACTTCCTTACTCCTTAACTTCATTACTCCATTATTCCTCAATTCCTCAAGATAAACTCCGATATAGATATGAACAAATCCATCATAACCAAAGGGCGAAGCCTCAACAATGTTTTGGCGTTAGGCGGCTTCGCGCTCGTTTCGCTTCTGGTCATTGTGTGGTTCTTGCCACGCAACACCACACCACAAATGCGATACGATGTGGGCAAACCGTGGATGTATGGTTCGCTCATTGCCAAATACGACTTCCCCATTTATAAGAGCGACGGCGTGATACAACAAGAACGCGACTCGCTCTTGGCACTTTTCCAACCTTATTACCACTATGACAGGGCAATGGAAAAAAGGCAGCTCGACAAGTTGCATGCCGATTACCCCCAAGGCATACCCGGAGTGAGTGCCGCGAAGATGAAAACACTGCGCGACCGACTGCACCGTCTGTACCAAGCCGGCATCATCGGCACACCACAATATAACACCATTGCCAAAGATTCTACCAACTCGGTGCGCGTTATCATCGGGAAAAGGGTGCAAAGTATGCAGATTAGTTGCATATACAGCACCATGAGGGCCTACGAGCAATTGCTTGGCGACGACGCTTTGGCGGAAGAACGGGCTGCGTTGCAACAGGCGGACATCGTGAGCTACCTGCAACCCAACATGACTTACGACAAAGTGCGCAGCACAACCGAACTCAACGACCTGCTCGCCACTGTACCCTTGGCCAGCGGCATGGTGCTTTCGGGACAGAAAATTGTTGATAGGGGAGAGATTATTAACGAACATACCTACCGCGTGCTGGCATCATTGGAGAAAGAAACGGCACGCCGCAGTGTGTCGAAAGCCGAGATTAAGAACACCGTCATCGGGCAATTCATCTTTGTGCTGATGATGTTGTGCCTCTTCACCTGCTTCATCTTGCTGTTTAGGCCGAAGTATCTCAGTAAGGTGCGCTCGGTGGTGATGCTTTATGTGATAATAACCATCTATCCCGTGGCGGTGTCGCTCTTCATGGAGCACAGCCTGCTCAGCGTTTACATCATCCCTTTTGCCATAGGTCCCATGTTCATCCGCGTGTTCATGGACTCGCGCATCGCTTTCGCGGCACATCTCATCTCGATGCTCATCTGTGCCGTGGCTGTGAAGTATCAGTTTGAGTTCATTTTGCTGCAACTCATCAGCGGTCTTGTGGCCATCTATTCGCTAAGCGACCTCTCAGGGCGCGCGCAGCTGTTTAAGTGCGCCCTGTTTGTTACGCTTGGCAACTTCTTGGTGTTCTTCACTCTGCAACTAATGCAGACCGGCGACATCGCCAACTTCGAAGCAAGTATGTACAGCCACTTCGTTGCCAACGGCGTTTTGCTGCTCTTGGCCTATCCCTTGATGTTTGTAATCGAGCGCACGTTCGGTTTCACGTCCAATGTGACGCTTTTCGAACTCTCAAACACCAACAAAGGCTTGCTCAGAAAGATGAGCGAGGTGGCTCCCGGCACGTTCCAACACTCCATCACCGTGGGAAACCTGGCCGCCGAGATAGCAAACCGCATCGGGGCAGACAGCTTGCTGGTGCGTACCGGCGCGCTTTACCACGACATCGGCAAGATGAAAGCCCCCGTTTTCTTCACCGAAAACCAGGTGGGCGTTAATCCGCACAAGGGATTGCCTTACAAAGAGAGCGCACGCATCATCATCAGCCACGTTACCGAGGGGCTAAAGATGGCCGAAAAGGCCAATCTGCCCACCTTCATTCGCGAGTTTATCCTTACACACCACGGCACGGGCATGGCAAAATACTTCTATATCAACTATAAGAACGAGCATCCCGACGAAGAAGTAGATGTGCGCGACTTCTCTTATCCTGGTCCTGACCCCTTCACCCGAGAGCAAGCCATCCTCATGATGGCCGATACCGTGGAGGCTGCATCGCGATCGCTGCCCGAATATACCGAAGAAACCATCAAGGCATTGATAAATAAGCTGGTGGATGCGCAGCTGGAGGAGGGACATTTTAAGGAATGCCCCATCACGTTTAGGGATATTGCCGTGGCAAAGGCCGTTATGCTGGAAAGACTGAAGAGCATTTACCACACCCGTATATCCTATCCCGAACTGAAACAGAACTGATTGGCACCTTGATTTCGTGGTGTGGCATGGCTCGTCCACATCACATTGCCCCTTGGATGGCTCGCCGTTTGCAACATGGATTAGGGCGACACAAGGTGCTTTTGGGGCAAATCGGCCGCCATGATTGCTGCACAAATGGCGGATAACGTGCAAAAAACGTGTGTTTTTTCGAAAAACACCTACAATTTTCGTATTAAGATTAGTTAAAGTAAGAAAATAAATAGTGATATTCCGAACAATTACACTAACTTTGTAACCAATAATATTAACAACTGTTTAATATGCGCTCATTCAAAAAGGCCGTCGCGGCCGTTGTGTTGGCAATGCCTTGCCAAACGTTGTTTGCAGGAGGACTGCTCACCAATACCAATCAAAGCATTGCCTTTAATCGCAATTTCGCACGTGATGGCGTGATAGCCATAGATGGCGTTTACAGCAATCCTGCTGGCGTTGCGTTCCTAGAAAAGGGGTGGCACTTGTCTTTCAACTTCCAAAATGCCTACCAAACACGTACCATCCAAAGCGGAGTGGCCGTAGAAGCAGCCAAGCTCACCCCTTTCTATCAACCCTTTACGCTCAATGGCGGCGACGCTGATGGCGTGAAAAAATACGTTGGAAAGGCTTCCGTGCCCATTCTTCCCTCGTTCCAAGGCGCATATGTGGGCGACAAATGGAGCTTCCAGTTGGGCATCGGGCTCATCGGCGGTGGTGGTAAGGCCACATTCGACGACGGACTGGGCTCGTTTGAACGACAAGTGGCACTCATTCCCGCTGCTTTGGCTCAAGCCGGACTAGCATCCTCCACGCCTGCTTACAGCTTGGCGAGTTACATTAAAGGCCAACAATACATCTTCGGCGTGCAGATGGGCGCCACATACAAGTTTAACGACCACCTTTCGGCCTACGCTGGCATGCGTGTAAACTATGTTTACAACAAGTACACGGGCAGCATCACCGACATAACGGCCAACATTGCCGGAAACAACGAGAACCTCTACGCCTACTTTGGCAACCGTTCTGCACAGCTTAACGCACAAGCGGCGGCACTGAAGGCGCAAGCCGAGGCCACTACCGACGCTGCTTTGAAGGCCAAACTGCTGGCCGGAGCGGCTCAAGCCGAGGGCGGAGCAAAGCTAATGGCCGACAAACAGGGACAGGTGAAAGACAAACACTTGGAATGTACACAAACGGGATGGGGCGTTACGCCGATTATCGGACTGGATTTTAAGACAGGACGATGGAACTTCGGCACGAGATTGGAACTCAATACGCACCTCAACATCGAAAACGATACCAAGGTGGACGACACAGGGCTGTTTCAACACGGTGTGAATACGCCCAGCGACCTGCCAGGACTGTGGACCATCGGCGCGCAATATGCCATACTTCCCAACCTTCGCGCAATGGCTTCGTACCACCATTACTTCGACAAGAGTGCGAAAATGGCCAACGACAAGCAGAAGCTTCTAGGCGGAAACACGCAAGAAGTGTTGGCCGGAGTGGAGTGGGACATCACTCCCGACATCACCATTAGCGCAGGAGGACAGCGAACGCACTACGACTTGGCCGACGGAGCTTACCTCTCGGACATGAGTTTCGTAACTAGCAGCTATTCTATTGGCTTCGGTGCAGAGGTGCGACTGGCCAAGAACATGAAACTGAATGTGGCCTACTTCTGGACCAACTACGAAAATTTCGACAAGACTTACCAGCAAAAGGTGGTGACAAATGCCAATCCCTTGGCCACCACAACGCTTGATAATACAGATCGATTTACACGTACCAACAAAGTGTTGGGCGTGGGTCTCAACATCGATTTCTAAGGACAAATACTTTATCTAACTCTCTAATTCTCTGCCCATATCTTCATCCGCGAGGACAAAACGGTATGGGCCTTTTTGTGTTTGCTTGCTAACACTTGGTTGCACGTTAAGGCTTGGTGCTTAACAATCCTATTGCCGTTTTAGCTTTTGTTCTCTTCCTTTGTTTATAAAACCCATTGACGCTTGTTTAAGAATAAGTCAGCAAATATTGCACATGCTTCCTTTAAACGTGCCGTAAATATGTTAAAATGATTAAAACCCATTTAATGCGGAACAAGAAATGATGCAAACAGAATGTTTTTACATATTTTTGCAGTGCGAATAAACAATGATTTCGTTAAGCAAACGAGCAAGGCGAAATCAAGTAAGGAATTGAGGAGTAAAGGGGTTAAGCCGAATACCTGTGTGCAGAGTGGCTAACAATCTCGTCAACTCGTTAACTTGTGAACTAGTAAACTAGTAAACTCGTCAACTAACAACACAACATATATACAACAATGGAAGAATCAATTAAGTCAATAGGGCAGCGCCTTAAAGGGCTGCGCGAGGTGCTAAACATACCTGCTGAAGAGATTGCCGACCTCTGCGGCATATCCTTAGAACACTATCTGAAGATGGAAGACGGCACTGCCGACCCCTCTGTTTATCGTTTGGCCAAAATCTCAAAGCGATATGGCATCGACCTCGATGTGTTGCTTTTCGGCGAAGAACCCCGCATGAGTGCCTATTACCTCACAAGGAAAGGCAACGGATTGAGCGTGGAACGCGGCAACGATTACAAGTATCAGAGTCTTGGCAGCGGCTTCCGCGGTCGTAAGATGGAGCCTTTCCTCGCTCAGGTGGACCCATTGCCCGAGGGTAAGTCGTATCGAAAGAACACCCACAACGGCCAAGAGTTCGACTATATCGTGGAAGGCATCATGGAACTTTCGCTGGGCGAGAAGGTAATGGTGCTCAAAGAGGGCGACAGTGTGTATTTCGACGCCACACAACCCCACCGCATGCAAGCCCTTGGGGGTAAGCCTGTGAAATTTTTATGCGTCATAATGTAGGAGAAAAACACGATGGTAGAAAGATTTTTAAAGCAAACAACGTTCACTTCAACCGAAGATTACAACAAGAACCTCGAGTTCATCATCCCCGACAACTTCAACTTCGCATACGATGTGATGGACGCTTGGGCCGCCGAAGACCCAAACAAAACCGCACTGATATGGGCGAACGATGAGGGCGAAGAACGAATATTCACCTTTGCCGACCTCAAGAAGGAGAGCGACCGAGCCGCTTCCTTCTTGCTGGAAATGGGAATTGGGCATGGCGACATGGTGATGCTCATCCTCAAACGCAAGTACGAATGGTGGATTTCGATGCTCGCACTGTGCAAGATTGGTGCTGTGGCCATCCCCGCAACACACATGCTCACCACGCGCGACATCGTTTATCGCAACAACAGTGCCAGTGTCAAGGCCATTATCTGCGTGGGCGAAGCGTATGTGCTCAATCAAGTGAGCGGCGCAATGCCCGAAAGTCCATCGGTAAAGACGCTCATCAGCATCGGCCCCGATGTGCCGGAGGGGTTCCATTGCTGGCAAACGGGCGTGGAAAAGGCTGCTCCCTTTGTGCGCCCGGCTCACGTTAACGACAACGAAGACACCATGTTGATGTACTTCACCAGCGGAACGAGCGGCGAACCAAAGATGGTTGCGCACGACTTCCTTTATCCCTTGGGACACATTCCCACTGGCGTGTTCTGGCATAACCTCGGCCCAAAGAGCATACATCTCACCGTTGCCGACACGGGTTGGGGCAAAGCCGTGTGGGGAAAACTCTACGGACAGTGGATTGCAGGGGCTGTCGTCTTCGTGTTCGACCACGAAAAGTTCACCGCCGACAAAATTTTGCGCATGATAGAGAAGTATCACATCACCTCGTTTTGCGCTCCCCCCACCGTTTATCGCTTCCTCATCCACGAGGATTTCAACAATTACGACCTCTCTTCGCTTGCCTATTGCACCACGGCCGGCGAGGCTTTGAACGCCGCTGTGTACCGCAAGTTCTATCAGCGCACGGGCATTAAGCTCATGGAAGGCTTCGGACAAACTGAGACTTGCATGACCCTTGGCACCATGCCGTGGATGGAACCCAAGCCTGGTTCGATGGGTAAGCCCAATGCGCAATACGACATTGACCTCGTTCGCTCAGACGGAACATCGTGCGAAGACGGAGAAAAGGGGCAAATCATTGTGCGCGTGGGAGAGAAACGACCGCTGGGACTCTTCAAAGAATATTATCGTGACCCCGAACTTACCCATCAAGCCTGGCACGATGGCGTGTATTATACGGGCGACATTGCATGGCGCGACGAGGATGGATACTACTGGTTTGTGGGTCGTGCCGACGATGTAATCAAGAGTAGTGGTTATCGTATCGGCCCGTTTGAAGTGGAAAGTGCCCTGATGACCCACCCCGCAGTGGTGGAATGTGCCATAACGGGCGTGCCAGACGACATTCGCGGCATGGTGGTTAAGGCCACTGTGGTGTTGCATTCGAAATGGAAAGACAAGGCCAACGATGAGCTGAAGAAGGAACTGCAAGAGCACGTGAAGCACGAAACTGCTCCTTATAAGTATCCCCGCATCGTGGAGTTTGTAGACGAACTGCCCAAAACCATCAGTGGAAAGATAAGGCGCGTGGAGATTAGGCAGAAGGATAATTGGAAGTAAGGCTGCATTTCTTCGGTTAAAGCAAGTAAGCTAAAAGCTAGTAGCCCTGCTCAAATGCCTTTGGTAAGCCTCGGTACACCATTAATAATGTGTGGCCGAGGCTTTTCCTTTATCCCTATCTGTGTGGGTAAATCATGGGGCTTCTTGTCAAAAGAAAAACACCTAGTCCGCGTATGCATGCCATATGAATTGCTGAAAAGTGTAAAAAAAGGCTTTAACTTCATTTTTGCATAATAAAAAATTGCGCTATAATGGGTTTATTTGTATCTTTGCAAACAACATAATAACTTCTATACATAATTCCAAAGGATGGATGTTTTTGTTATATCGTATGACTTAAAAGCACCAGGACGCGACTATGCGCCCTTATACAGTGCTATAAAAGGCTTGGGTGAATGGCAACATCCATTGGAATCAACATGGGTTGTAGAAACCGCGAAAAACGAAAACCAAATCTTTGAAGCATTAAAACCAACGTTAGACGACAACGACTTGTTGCTCATATTCAAGGTTTACGCCGAAGCTCGCCAAGGATGGCTTGCCAAGTCGTTTTGGGATTGGATGCAGACAAAATATTAACAAACATGATTACCAAACTAACACTGAACAACTTTAAATGCTTTAGCCATCATAATACCATCGAATTGGGCAAAGTTAACTTGCTCACAGGCAGTAATGGCCGTGGCAAATCCTCCTTTTTGCAAGCTTTATTGCTCTTGGCGCAGTCGATGGAAACAGGCAGCCGCCTGCTCAATCACGTGGAATTGAACGGTAGATTTCTTGAGCTTGGAAACTTTGAAGACATCTGTTGTCGTCAGAATAAAACGGATAAGCCCACAATAGCGTTTTCCACAGACGATGATGATGAGAATGAAATTGCCGTTGTACTAGCCCCACATCCTGGCAAACAGCGATGGGCAAGCATCGAAAGCCTTTCAGTTTCGGGCAGGGAGCTGGTTGAAAAAATGGCTTCGGCCACAGGAGAAGAACCTAAAGGCAACGCTCTTGGCACCACTTCTGCCATTGCGGGCTTGGCGCAGCTGGCTGATGTATACTTCATCTCTGCTGATAGGCGTGGACCTACCGACTACATAAAGAAGAACGACAATGCAGACGACAAGCAAGTGGGCGTTCATGGTGAGTTTCTGGTGAACACATTGTATCGCAGAGACAGAGCCTTTATGCAGGAACTGGCACAAGGAACATCGAACATCCTCTCGGGAGCAACAGTCAAAGTGGTGGATACACCAACAGATTACTTGCAGTTTTATTTGGATTCGGCCAATGGCACCGAGGGATTCCGCCCCTCTAACGTGGGATTCGGCTATAGCTATGTGTTGCCTATCATCACCACATTGCTCTTGGCAGAACGCGGATCAAAGGTGTTTGTAGAGAATCCAGAAGCGCATTTGCATCCTGGAGCACAGTCTAGACTGATGAATTTCATCGTGAAGAATGCCGTTGAGAAAGATGTTCAGCTTTTTATCGAAACACATAGCGACCATGTTATCAACGCCTTAAGAATTGCTGTGCTGGAAAAGAGGATTGAAAGACACGATGCACGCATTATACATTTCACCAAAGATAACGACACAAACCCCATTACATACCAAATAAAGATTGACAGTTACGGCCAGCTTAGCGACTATCCGCAGGAGTTTATGGACGAATGGGGTGCACAGATGTCTCAACTTGTTTAATTCTAACGTTTAAATTAGGCCAAAAGACTTGTCAACTTGTCAACTCGTTAGCTTGTCAACTAACAAACCAACCTTATGATAGCACCTTGTTTTAACGAACTTTCTGCTCAATGCACCTGCAAAACTAAGGAAGAAGCCCAAGCATGCATCGATGATTTTATCAGTTTGATAAAAGATTTAAGGCAGTATGGCATCAAGCATTTTCGGTATGAGGGCGAACACTTTATGGAAATAAAGTTGCACGACGATTACTCCATCGAGCAGTTTTGCAGTGATAATAAGAACAGAAACAAACGTGATTTTTTGTTTGCACACATCAAGCATCCATACATAGACGAAGATAACGAAAGCCGTTTCTACGACTATGCCGACTGCAAGTTTGTTGCTGACACAAAAGAGGAACAGCCATGCATGGGACTTTATGTGGCACACCTAACCCATTCTTTTGCTGTAGCTTTCAATACGGGCTTGTTTAAGGATGATAGGCATGTGGAATGTTGCTTGCACCTAAGCCAAGATGGTGCAGAGAAAACAGCAAAGGTGTGCTGCTTAACCTTGCCCAAGCACGATAAACGCCGCCTGTTTGTAGATGTAATGTCTGCCCAAGAAGACTTGCCTGTGCCTAAATGCGAACTGAAACCCGAGGAAAAGAAAATACACCTGTCCAAACATCATGGCATAGATGCATGCAGAACGCATGCAAGCAAATTGGTAAAGAGCGAATATGTGCGCGAAATACTTAATTCGATAGACTTTAACCCATCTGCCAAATGTTATATCAACGACATTAAAAGCCCCAACATCGTTGAAGTGCGATTAACCAAAACAAGTGCTGGCTATGGCTTGTGCGTTTCCACAACGGCTGAGAATGACATACAAAACCATTGGATAGCCAAACGCCTTGAAAGAGAATACGGCGGTTAAGCTCACAATTTCCCCCTATCCAATATCGTGATGCGTTTGCCTTCCACGCGTATCGCGCCGGCATCTTGCAGTTCAGACATCGTTCTGAGCAGCGAAAACTTCTGGATGCCGAAGCTTTCGGCAATCTCTTGTCGCGACTTGTCGAGCAACACCACATCAGACCCCTGCTTCTTCGATGCCTCCTTGAGGAAATAGCCCACCTTTTCGCGCACGGTGAAAAGGCTAAGCACACGCATTTTCTTGGTTAAGAACACATCGATGTTCGAGAGTGTGACGATGAAGTTGCGGCGCAACACAGGGTCGTTGTCGATAAGTTCGGCGAAGTCGGCCTTAGACAATCGCATCACCGTTGTTTCTTTCTCCGTCTCAACGCTCACGGGCATCAGGTTATCCTTGGCGAAGATGAAGGCAGGCGCAATCAAGTCGCCCTCCACAAGGCGGCTCACCTCAACCGATTTGCCCGAAAGGCTCACCATCCTAGCCACCAGTTCGCCCTCAATAACGATGTCTGCATGGCGGTAAGGCATGCCTGCCAGGATGTAGATGTCTTTCTTCTCAAACCTCACCAGCTTATGTTTGGCACTGGCCACGAGTTGTTCGAGGCGTTGTTCGCTCACGCCATTGAATAGCGTGCAGCGTGTCAGTGCATCCTTAATTTTCTTCTCCATAGGTTACAAATGTAATCAATTTTATTGTAATGGCATTGCGTTTCGGTAACAAATGTTATCCTTTTAAACCTTGGTATGAATTTTGTTCGGTTGTTAATGAATGCAGTAGTAAGTAGTAAAGGAGTAAAGTAGTAAAGTAGTAAAGCCAACTGCTTTGTGGGCGTTAGCCATTTTTTCACCCTTTCACCTTTTCACTCTTTCACCTTTTAGTAAATTCACAAGATATGGACAAGAAAATAGGGAAAGGCACCGTGCTAGTTGCCAACGAAGTGATTGATTATGCCGATGGTGGCATAGTAAGTAAGGAATTTGTTCACGCCAATGCAGGCAGTCTAACGCTCTTTGCTTTTGATGAAGGACAGGGATTGAGCGAACATTCCGCGCCTTTCGATGCCATTGTGCAAGTGTTGGATGGCGAAGCCGAAATAAAAATAGACGGTGTGCCGCACACGGTTAAGGCTGGCGAAATGATTATCATGCCGGCCAACCACCCACACGCCTTGTTTGCACACAAGCGTTTCAAGATGTTACTCACCATGATTAGGGGATGAGTGGCATAATATCGTGATGATAGTTTAATTTAATTTTTCATAGTCGGCGGGCAGAGTGCGTGAGTACTTTGTCCGCATTTTCATTTGTTATCCTTATCCTCTTTCCTCTTCCGACAAAAATACATGTTTTCTTGACAGAAGAACATAAGAACATATTGTTGATTGTAGGTTGGTTAACGAGTTAACGAGTTAACGAGTTGACAAGTTAACAAGTTGACAAGTTAACAAGTTGATGAGTTGATGAGTTGGTGAGTTGATGTGTTGATGAGTTGACAAGTTGATGAGTTGATGAGTTGACAAGTTAACAAGTTGATGAGTTGACAAGTTAACATGTTCGCAAGGTTGGTGGGCGTTAGCCATTCTTTCACCTTTTCACTCTTTCACCTTTTCACCTTTTCACCTTTTCACTCTTTCACCTTTTCACTCTTTCACCTTTTCACTCTTTCACC
>CAJPTO010000083.1 GCA_905373605.1 uncultured Prevotella sp. | reverse complement strand
GCCACGTGTGAGGCTCGTTGGTGCTTGTTCGCCCACGAAATAACGCATGCAGGTTTTCTTCATGGGGCAATTCGGGTTAAAACACAAGGTCCAATCGTTTGGCACAGACCTAAAGTCGAATACGGTGTAAGCCATAATGATAATGTTTAAAAAGTGAATATTTTGGTTAACATACTAACTGTGTGATGTGCATTTGGCACATGTCGAGGAGCCATAGCACAGCTTTTGGTTAATACAATTACGCATTAGACGGATGGAAGGCACAAAAGGTTTAATCGGACAAGAAAAAAAATGCCATCACCTGAAAAAAATATCAAGAAACAGCAACGCTGCTGAAACACGTTAGCTTCGAGGCATCAAAATTGTTGGTTTATTAGTTGACAAGATGACAAGGAGGAAGTAGGGTTGACAAGTTAACGGGTTGACAATCTGTCAAGGGGAGAGTGCAGCTGACAAGTTAACGATCTGAGAAGACGACAAGGGGCTTGGCTTACCGAAAACGTTCTTTTCTCGTTCCTCGAAAAATGCGTTTTGCCTTTCCACTTCGCTAAAGCTCCGTGCCGGCGATTTCCAATTCTAGCCATGCAATGTTCAAACAAGTTTGACATTGCTCATTTGGCTTACCGAAAACGTTCATCATCCCATCAGGTTACAACAGATTGACACTGCTATAAGCACATCTTGCTGCCCTAAGCACAAACGGTCAAAAGTTCATACGTCACTTCAAGCTTCGCCATTCAAAGAGAAGAACACAACCTTTTGCGTTGTAAGGTCTAGCAACACCCTCCCAAAATATCGTCCGCCATCATCCACATCATAATAGGTGCGTTGAAAAAACGCACGCACACGTTCTCCTTGCTCCACGTGGACAACGGCAAACAAGTTTATTTCCACAACAAGATGCCCATTTCGCACATAGCCAATGTATTGTTTATAATATTGTCTTAGGGGCAAAGGCTTAACCACTTCCACATCTTCAGCAAGAAGTCTTCCCCGTTTTGTACGTCTTTCCCTATTGATGACAGGCGCACCTCCACCCTCCGCCACATACTTTTCCAATATGGCCTTCGCCCTTTTCATCTCGCCAGCCGACAACTGGTAATATTTCCGGCCATCGCTCCATTCCATAGTGTCTTCTTTTTGCAGTATGAAGTCAAGAGAATCCTTATTGTCTTTAATTGCCCAATGCGTCACAAAGGGCTTAGGTTCGCCCAAATCATTGGACGTTTGCTGTGGTTTGCGTGTGTGGTTGCATGCCATAACAATAATGGTGGCAAACATTAGACAAGAAATCCTTGGTATAACCATAATAAAGCGCATATCATTAAAGAATAAAGATATTTGTAACCGAATATTAGTTTATTAGTTGCCAAGTTAACGAGTTAACAAGTTAACAAGGTGTTTGCCTTAACGAAAATATTAGTTTACGGCACATGTTCGTGATCGGTACTCTCCAAAAGGGGGTAAATGCCCTAAAGAGACTCATCTCCCTCTTCGCACCCACACATAAAAAACGTGCAGGAGCAAAGGCAAAAGAAGGCATGAGCTACATACCAATTCTTCAAAATGGTATGAATTCATCTTCATTCAGAACCTAACCTTCTCGTCATTAGCAACTCCGCGCCCCTTATATCTAGAGTGGGCCGCATTGAAGTTATAGCGAATGGTGAGGTTAATGTCACGCGTGTCGTATCGTTTAACAACAGAAGAACGTGTTAAGGCATCATACATAACAAACTCTTGCCGCCATGTTCCAAACATATCGTTAAGTTGCAGCTTAACACTCCAAGTGTCTTTAAGAAACGATTTGAATAGCAATAGGTCGCAATTCCAATAGTTACGGATGCTGTTGTTCTCCGTATCGCCAGATGAATGGAACGAGAAATCGGCATTTAGCCATAGCTTGCAAGGAAGTTGCACTGCGTTATTAAACCTAAAGACTCCAAGCGGACGGTTGAGTTTAAGCCAGGTTTCATGATGAGTGAGTTTGAAATTCTGCACCATAACAGCAGCCATCAACGCAGGATGCCAGCATCCAAAGAATGTGGGGGCATAGTTAATGAATATGCTATAAGTGTTGAAACGTGGCATGTTTTGAATGCTTTGCAATGTGGCTTCCGTATTGTTAGGGTGTGGAAAGGTTTGCCACATAAAGTAGTTTTTCGTTGAATTGTATTCCAATTGCACCACCAAATCTTTCCAAGAAGATGAGAAAGAAAGGTTATCACGGAAAATGGGACGTAGGTTTGGATTACCCGACTCGTACGTGTAGCGGTCAATATACTTGACGGCAGAACTAAGTTGCCCGAACACAGGCCTTGAAATTTTGCGCGTATAAGCAATGTTAGCCTTAACTTTACCAAGAGGGAAAGAGATGGATGCAGAGGGAGCCAGGTTATGGTAAGTGCGACTTTGCTCGGATGAATAGTTTCCGAACAAGTAGAACTTGCTGTCTGTATACTCCCAACGCAAACCTATACTTCCGGTGACAGCACCAAATTGCTGTTCGCTTTCGGCAAACAAGGCAGCCGTTGTCTCCTCTATGCGGTTGTCGTTGTTTGCAATATAGCCAGCATTGCCAACATATAGGTCGGTTCGATGAATGCTATTTGCTTCCACCCCAAACCGCAACTCTCCACGCCACACATTATAAGTGGTCGTTATGTTGCCTGCAAGAAGCCGATTACCAACCTTGTTCATGGTATTAAAACTGCGCAAGGGATTAACAGAAGAGCGTTCGCTCTCCTCTGAAAAACGATCGTTAATCTGCCATAAGGCATCGAAATTGGCTGCAACTTTCCATTTTTCCAATGTAGCCAAATAATATGTACTTAACAGATGCTGCCGATTATGGTGGTTTGTAACGAAAACATTTCCTAATGTTTCCGCAGCAATGCCACTACCATCTCGAAATGTTTCGGATTTACCGTTTGTTTCTGAGGGGTTAAACTTAAAGTCATAGAATAGCCCGAAGCTGTGAACACTATTGCTATAATTGAGACCTAATTTCCCTGCATAAACGGGATACTTGGTTTTTTCTTCGCTCTTGCTGCGCTGCTCAACATCGCTTACACGTAAATACTGCGTGATGGCATTTTCAAATCTAGGTCTTTCGCGGTAATTCTCATAGTTCAAAATTCCAAACAAGTCGAAACCTTTCGAGCGGTAATTGATGTTTAGCTGTTCAAACAGATAGGCGTAATGCTTAAGCCCAAGGGTTGTGCGGTTGCTAAAAGAGAGGCCTTCGCCCACAGTATCGAGCGTTACTATTCGAATAACGGCTTTTGCTGTTGAGTTGTAGCGAGCACCTGGTGAAGTGATTATCTCTACACTTTTCACAGTAGATGAAGAAAGTTGCTCCAATTCGTGAAGGTCGCGCACTTGACGATTGTTAATATAAACCACAGGAATACCCTTGCCCATAACTTCGATGTTTGCTCCCGATTTGAAAACAAAAGGGATTTTTGCCATCAGGTCTAAGGCTGTTCCTGCATGTGACAGGTATGTGCCAGAAACTGAAACTTGCAAACCGTCATTCTTTAGCTTCACAATGCGCTGCGAACCTTTTACAAACACTTCATTCAACATAAATGTTGCTGGCTTCAACACAATCACTCCTGCATCAGTGTTTTGAATATTGGCAATGGTGTCTTCAAATCCTATTGCCGAAACATGCAACGTTACAGAAGCTGGCAGTGCATCTAAGTAAAAAGAGAATGTGCCGTTATCATCTGTAACAGCACGTGCAACAACACCAGAATCCGCATTTAGCTGTATTGCAACGTTTGCAAAGGCTATTGGCGAACCTGTATTGTCTTCAACTCTTCCCGAAACCTGATGTTTTTGGGCGGCAAGAGCAAGTGGCAATAGGTTTAGAAGAATCCAGACAATAGATATTCTACTCAACATTGCAATTCGTTATTTAGAGAAACAAGCATTCCATAAAGGCTGTGAGCAAAGACAAAAACAACAGAAGTAGCGGTTATTCTGTGGTTTCGAAAGAAATCAGCCTGTTTATCCCCGTTTCTTTCTCGCCCCTTTTACCCAAAGGTAGATAAAGAGAAGCACGAAAACAACGAGGATGGCGGACATCTCGAAGACGTAGTGTTGGGGTTCTGTCCAAAACTCGTTGAAGAAGTTGATGCGGCCGAGTATCTCTACGGGTGTCCAAAACACAATTACCGTGGCAATGGCCATGCGGATATTGGCTCCCCTAGAAGCCAAATGCAACTGGCGCTTGAACATGAAAATGGAACCAATGAAGCAACCTAGGCCTACGAGGAAGGTAACGGGATGGTGGTCGCCAAGGAAATTCTTGTCGTAACAGAATATCAAAAGCAGGTAGCAACCCCACAACATCATGTTCACTTCCATGAATGTAACAATGCTGGTGTGGCGCGTCATGGGTTGCGGGGCGATAACTTTGCGCTTGTCGCGGAAGCAAACCTTCTGTATCCACGTGATGAAGTCGCAGCCGTTGCGCGTGCTGAAGATGTACATTGTCATCACCATCATCCACAAACCAAAGGTTGCTGGGAGGATGAGATACTCAGGTTTGGTGACTACTTCGCCGAACTCTATCTCGGGCTGAACGCCATAACGACGGGCATAATAAAGGAAGAGGAACTCTACCCAGCCAGTCCAAAAGAGCAATCCGCCGAACAATCCCCAAAGGGTTTGACGCGTGTCGCCCTTAACAAACACGCCAACAATAACCATGATAAGGCCGACAAGTCCCAAGAAGAAGCCTGCAACATGCATGGTTGAGGGGGCCATATAATGCTCCATGAGTATCATAAGCGCATGCCCCAACGGCATTGCGAAGAGCACAACAATGAAAGAGGCGAGCGTGCGCCAAAGGTAAATCTGTTTGGTTTCCATCAATCTAGATATTAAAAAAGGCTCCGAAACATGTTCGGAGCCATTATGTGGATTGTTATTTGTGCCGACAAGCACGGCTTTGACGCGCTACAGCACAAGGGTTTATGGGATAAAAAGGGACAAGGATGTTGTAACAACAACCCATACGGCTCTTAACACCCATTTGTTGCAATGATTTAGAAGAACAAGTAGCGGTTGTCTACCACCTTTGCGTTGATGTAGAGCTGGTTCATGAAGTTGCCTGCATACTGCATGGCGCGCTGACGGAGGCGTTGTTCGGTCTCCTTGGCGTTGAACTTCACGGGACGCATGGTGCGACCAGTTACTTGGAACATGTAAACACCAGCGTTACCCTTTACAGGAGTCTTGTCGAAAGCCCCCTTAGCCGTTGCTGCAACAGCACCGCTAAGCGCGGGTTCGCTGGCACCAGTGGCGGTAAGGAACACGGGCGAAGCGAAAGTAACCTGGTTAACAGGCGTAACAACGCCACCTTTCGACTTTGCTGCGGCGATGCTTGTAACGCCATTGAGCTTGGCAATGAGCTGTTCGGCCTTCTTATCCCTAATCACTTCGGCCTTAACCATCTCTTTCACCTGCGGATCTTTCAAGCTACGATAGCCCACGGGGTTGATGCGGTCGAGCAACACAAGCAATAAATGGTTGTTGTCACCACATTCGTAAAGGGGTGATATGTCGCCTTCCTTAGCCTCGAAGAGCCATTTAAGGGCATCGCGTGTGCTGTGTATGCCGGCCAGATAGTGCTGGGCGGTGGTAACATCCTTAGCTTCCTGCACACGATAACCACTCTTTGCGGCATTCTTCACTACGGCATCGGGCGTTTGGTTTGCACTAACGAAAGAGCTGAACTTGTTGTAAGCGGTGCGATAAGTGTCTTTAGAGAAGTCGATGGTGCGCTTAACCACGGCTGCTTGATACTTATTGACCATAGCCTTGCGGTTAAGAACCTGCAAGATGATGTTGCCTTGTGCCAAGCTGATGTTCTTTATTTCGTTCACGCCCAAAGTGTTAAGGCTGCTGATGTAGTCCTTAGTGTCTTTGTCCATTGAGGGAGCGTTCTGATATTGGCTGGTAGTCATCCATGTTTTCTCACCCGTTTGTCCGTATTTTTTTGCCAAAGCCTCGAAGTCGGCACCGTTGTTCAGGGCGGCATAGATGGAGTCGGCCGTCTTATGTGCAGCCTCGGGCGTTACGCCACCCACTTGAATTTGTCGGAATTCCACCGAGTCGGGCAGCTGAACCTTAGCAACGAGCTTGATGAGGTTGATGGTATTGTCTTGCGCGTTCTCAACAGGGCCATAGACAGAGCCTACAGACATGGAGTCTAGACGCGAAGCAATGTCGCTGGGATAAGCATCTTTACCCACGGGCAAGCCCAAGTAGTTGACCAAAGAAGTGCTTCTGCGCACAACTTCCGTTGGGTCGGCAGCTTCATTAAGCTGCTTGCTATATTCGGCAAACTGCTTTTTGATTGCAGCTTTGTCGGCGGCAGAGGCGTCTACCAGAATGTCAACATACTTAATGTCGCGTGTTTCTACATATTGTTTGAAGCGCGGTTTCAGTTCATCATATTTGGCTTTGAGGTCCGATTCGGTAACCTGCACCTTGCTATCCTCGATGCTCGAGTAAGGGAAGGCAGCCAATTGTATCTGGCTTTCCTCGTTTTCTTCCTTGAAAGCCATCTTGGCCTCAACGGGATTGGAAAGGAAGCAATGGGCCAAGAGGCCTTGATACTTCTGTGCGAGGAGCTGTGTGCGCAACTGTTTCTCGACAAAAGTCCAAAACTTATAGATGGCTTCATATTGCTGAGCCATCTGCGGGTTGGCTGTTTGTTGGTTTTTATATTCTGCCAAGAACTTCTTTAGCGAGCTGGCATCGAAGCGTCCCGTCTGCTGGTTAACAAAAGGCGTTTGCATCAACATGGGGTTTGTGCCTTGGTTAAGGATGTTTTGCAGCTCTTGGTCGGTGACGGTGAGGCCCAACGCTTTGGCTTCTTTCTCAACAATCTTGTTTTGCACATAGCTATTCCACACCATGTCCCTCACTTGGTTGAGCTGTTCGTCGTTGAGATTGTCTTGTCCCTGCTGCATTTTGATGGCTTCAGCGTATTCGTCAACGAGTTTTTGGAACTCTTGTACGCCGATTTTCTCGCCATACACTTCGCCCACCTGTTGTCTTTGGTTGTTTTTGGTGGCTTCGCACGAGCGGAATGCTTCCTCGGCAATAAATGCCAACAAGCCCAGGCCGATGATTCCGATGAGAATCATGCCGCGGCTTCTAATTTTTCCTAATACTGCCATTATTATTTTTGTTGTTTTTAATTTATTTATTCAAGCTTGGTGGGCCTTGCCCTGAACCGCAATCACAACGTTGCCGCTTGCGTGGCAAAAGCAACAGACAACGGCGAATGCCTTTAAAATGCGCACAAAAATACGAAAAAGATATGATAATCTTTAACGTTTTGTGCAAAAAGTGGCTTTATCGGCGCACTTTTAGCTTCACGAGTTCTATTTTGTTCATCGTGTTTTTTAGAATGCGGAACAGGTAAGGGCCTATTGCCACCTCTTCGTTTATCTTGGGGAAGCTTTGGTAATGGTGAAGAATAAGTCCGCCGATGGTCATATAATCGTCGCTTTCGGGCAGGTCCAGGTCGAACATGCTGTTTACCTTGTCTATCTCCAAGCGTGCGGAGAGCACATATTCGCCCTCTGCGGTTTGCTTGGCCACGTATTTTAGGTTGTCGTGTTCGTCTTCTATGTCACCGAAAATCTCTTCAACGATGTCTTCGAGCGACACGATACCGCTTGTTCCACCAAACTCATCGACAACCACTCCCAGGCTTCTCTTTTGCATTAAGAATGTCTGCATGAGCTTTTGTGCGGCCATCGTCTCGGGTACGAAGGGCATTTTGCGGATGTGTTGCTGCCATTGTTCGGGGTTGCGGAATAGCTCCGAGGAGTGTATGTAGCCCACAATGTGGTCGATGTCTTCTTGGTAGACGATGAGTTTTGAGTTGCCGCTCTCGATAAACTTCTGTGTTAGCTCGTCTAGCGTGCAGTCGTTGAGGTCCACCGAGTTGATTTCGGTTCGCGGCACCATGCAATCGCGCACCTTGGTGTCGCGAAATTCCAGTGCGTTTTGAAAGATTTTCACCTCGTCGTTGATGTCGTCTTCATTCTTTGCGCTGTCCAAGCTGGTTTGCACGAGATAGTCGAGGTCGGTTTTGGAAAAGAGAATGTTCTCGTTTTCTTTTTCCACCTTCACGCCAAAGAGCCTTAAGAGCATGCGTGCCAAGAACGTAGAGAAGCGGCTGATGGGCCAAAGCAGCAGGTAACAGAGGTAGGCAGGCACGGCAAAGAACGACAAGAGCCTGTTGGGATTGCTCTTGAAGAATGTCTTTGGCAAGAATTCGCCTGTGAAAAGCACGATGAGCGTAGAGAGAATGGTGTCTGCCGGCACGGTGAAACTGGCATCCATGCCGCTAAAGATGGTGTTGTCGAAAAGCTTGGCGATGAGGATGCCATAGACAACAAGCGCAATGTTGTTGCCCACCAGCATTGTACTAACAAAGTTGTTGGGGTTCTTATAGAATATGGCTAGCACCTTTTGGGAGAGGCCATCACGCTCCTTATCCATCTCAACAAGCATGCGGTTGCTGGTGACAAAGGCTATTTCCATGCCCGAGAAAAAGGCAGAAAACACCATTGTGATGATTATTCCAAGGATAAGGCTTATACTGATAGGGTCGTCCATATAGAACTTGGGGTTACTTTTTGTTAAAGGTTGATGCGTTGTGGGGCTTTGGTCAGGCTCATTGCTGCCATGCCGGCGACTTGCGCTGCGGTGTGGCAGAGGGTCGAACAGCCTCTTTGATGGTGTCGGGGGCCGAACTGAGGGTGTCGTTTTTGCCTGCAATGTCGGTTCGGGCGAACGAACCTTTGGAGTTAGACACGTAATACTTTGTCATTCGTTCGTCGCTGCGGAAGTAATTGCCCTGCAACTGGCGGTCGGGAGTGATGAGCCGGGAGAACTTATTCGAGTAGAGTTCGCGTTTGTTCTCATCTCGAAACAGCTCTTCGCTATAAAATCGCACACCGTCTTTGGTTTTGACGCGCACCCGTCCGCGCAGTTCCCACAGGCGTTTTTGGTCGTAATAGTAGGCCGTGTCGCACTGGATGTAGAGTTGCACGTGGAAATTCTGGTCGAATTCCTCGAGGAAGACCCCCTTGTCGAAAGTCCATCGCGAGGGATTTTTCACCTGGTTCACCTCGTAGCGTTCGGTAACGATGCGGTATTTCACCACGCCCGAGTCGGAGATGAGGGTGTTCACGCCATAACTCACCATCGTTGGCAGTGAGTCTTTGGGGTTCACAGCGGGTGCAGTGTGCTCAACGGCCTGTTCGCAAGCCGTCAATGCCACAATGCCAGCCAGCAAAAACGCTAAGCCCGAAGTTTTGAACAAGGTGTACATAAAGTGGTTTATGCTTTGATTGGCTTTATTCCAACTTCCATTTGCGGAACCAGAGCTCGTTGAACGTTAGCCCTACGTTGATGCGGAACACGTTTTCGGTGATGAACCCCTTAGCCGTGGAGCGCGCCCATTGTGCACTGATGTTCAGGAAAGAGCGGTTGTTGTAGGGGTTGATGATGGGAATGCCGAAGCCCAGGCTGGCACTTATCTCCTTTGGGCCATCGCTGCCGTTCACCTTTATATAAGGAGTGGCATACGAAACGCCGGCACGATAGTGAATGCGATTGAAGAAATTGCGGCTCATTGGCGCGGGGCAGAAGTCGCCACCAAGCGTTAGCTTGTGCCTGTCGCTGAGCAAGTTGCTGCGCAAGGCATAGGAAGATACGCCCGATATGGTTTCGTAACTGGGGAAATTAACCTTCGACCATTGCTGCAAAGTGTAGTCGGCACCCACCTTCCACCTGCCTTTATGCTCCCACATCAGGCCAATGCCGAAGGCGTTTGGCAAGTTCAGGTCGAAGTCGCCGCCATAAGTAGTGGTGTCCGAAACGTTTGTTTGTGAGTTGGTGAGTATGCTTTCGAGTTTGGGTTTGCCCCCGATATTATGCTTGGGACTGAACGTCAGGCCCAGTGTCACATAATCCTTTGCCGACAATTTGGCAGTGTATTGCGCGCCAAAATCAACCTTATAACTGCGAATGTCTACCGAGTATTGCTGGTTTAGGCTGTTAACCGAGCCGTCACTGTAACTGTTAACGAACCTTCGATCGTAGTCGCCCCACAGGTAAGACACGTTCGCACCCACAGCCAACCCCTTAATGGGTTCCCATCCCACGCCCAAATAAGCCTGGCGAACGCCACCCGTACCCGTGTAAGTGTTGGTGTACGTGGCAGAACCAGGGCTATTGCTGATTGCATGAGTTGAGGAATAGTCGTATCCAATGCTGGTGAAAGGTATCAAGCCGAAGCTAAATCCGAGCCTTCGACCCGTCTTAAATCCAGCAACAACATATTCGAGGTTCGAGTTTTTTGCGTTTCGCTTCACGCCGTTTTCCGAGAAATTGGTGAGGTGCAACGATATTCCTGCATCGAAAAGGAACGTAAGCGTATCCATTCGCGCATAGGATGCGGGGTTGAGATAATTCACTTGGTTGCCTTCATGAAAGCCTATCCCCAATCCGTTCATGCCCCTGTTGAAGCCACTCGACTGCTCGGAGAGCGTTCCAAGGCCAAACTGGCTGTAGGGAGAATTCGTTCCACTCTGGGCAAAGGCCGCCATGCAGGCGGTAGACGCTAAGACAATGCCTATTACTTTCTTCATTATGAGTTATATCTTTATTGCGGAGCAAGGCTCCATATATTCGTAAGTTTTTTTGGCAAAAACACAACTTCTTGCTATGGCACGCCAAATTAGGGGCAAAATTATCGAAAAAAAACGACATAATCGCATCAAATGTTCAAAAATAAGGTTATTTTTGCATCGTGAAACCAAATATGTTGCTTTTGCGGCCGCTTATTGCCGCTGTTTTGCTTTGCGCTTTCCACTTGTCGGTTGCGGCTCAAGGCACGCTCCAATTAAAGGATATGGACAACGTTCGCATCTCCTTGCTCACTTGCGAGCCGGGGGATGAGGTCTATACGCTTTATGGACACACCGCCATCAGGTATCAAGATGCGGCGCGCGGCATAGACCTTGCCGTGAACTATGGCATGTTCTCATTCGCCAAGCCCCATTTCGTGTTACGCTTTGTGCTTGGACTAACCGACTATGAGATGGGCATTGAGCCTTTCAATGACTTTTGCGCACAATACGCTTGGCGCGGAAGGGGCGTTTACGAACAGGTGCTTAACCTCACTCCCGAGGAGAAACTGGCCATCACCAAGGCCATAGACACCAATTATGAACCGCAAAACCGCGTGTACAGGTACAATTACTTCTATGACAATTGCACCACACGTGCCCGCGACATGATTGTAAACCACCTGCAAGGACGTGTGGATTATGGCCAGGACAAGACTGAAAACGCCACCTCTTATCGACAATTGGCACGCCAGTGTGCCAGCCAATCGCCGTGGAGCAGGTTTGGAAACGACATGCTACTAG
>CAJPTO010000082.1 GCA_905373605.1 uncultured Prevotella sp. | reverse complement strand
GAATTTGACTGCATCGTTTGTGAAATCTCCTAAATCCATAAGAAAGAGAACAATTTCGTTCGTTGCTAAATTAATTGAAAAATAATTTCCTCCCCAATCTACAGCAAAAGGAAGATAATTCTTCGGAAATCCTTTATTGACAAGACTATTATAGCTAGAGAGTATATCCATATTACCTAATTCACTGCTTGGGTATTTTATTGGAATATAAAAACTTACTTCCACATATCCATCGTCTGCTTCCACGTAAAAGTAGTTTTTGTCTGCAACACCCCCATTTGAATGGAGGTATTGATTTATAAAATCTAGAGGCAAACAATATCCTAATGTTTTTTCAAGGGTTTTAATGTCTGCTTGCTCTAATGGTTTCGATGACTTTGAAAACATAATTATTTTTATTTTAATGATTACCTGTTACTTTAGATTTTCTCTGTTTTGGCTTTTTCGTCATCCTTGCTCGAAAGTTCTAAACTTTGCAGCATAAGTGTCATATTTGACTTCAAAATGTTCTGCCCATTGTCCTGCTGCACCTTTATGAGGTAAATTGGCTTCGTGTGTAGAGGTTTTGACTAGTTGCATTGTTGATTTCCCCGTTAGCTAAAAGTTGCGTTCGCTCAATCATCATCAAACAATCTGTCCTTCATCTGAGATGATTTCTAATTTGTCCTTGTCTTGACCATGCAACCTATTCACTTCTGAAACTATATCACGTGTCATATCATATTCTTCCTTTTTGTAATAGCTATCAACAAACATACTGAGAACTGCACCACCAAGTCCACAACCAAAAGCAATTAATCCTCCAATAAACTTTCCTTTAGCATATGGGGGCTCTTTTGCAACTTGGTTAGCTATTTTACTAGAGAGGCTAGCTTTCTGTTGAGCATATCTGGCACGCCCTTTCATCATTTTGCTTGATTTCTTTGAAAGTTTTTTCGCACGTTGGCCTGCATCTTTTCCTTTTTTTTTGAGCTTTCTTCGCGGCATTAGCTTCATTCTTTTGCTTTCCTTTATATTTATCCCAGTTTTCTTCAGATGTAGACAGCGTGCCACCCTCTATCTTGTTGTTAGATCCATAGTGAATGCCTTCTTGTATCGATTCGTCTGCAGCTGTTGTCTCGGCAATCTCGGCAATCTTAGCTTATCACATTCTGATTTTGTTCTGCAATAAGTCGAGCCGCTTCGGCTGCCAACCCGTCATCAATGATGAGGGTTATAAGCCCTCCTTGCGGACAAGGAAGGAACGGATGTGACTGTTGTGTTTGATAGCAAAATTAATGATATAATTCCAAAACGGCAACAAATAGAGAATAGAAAAATTTATCTTTAACGATATTTATGGTCAAAAAGAGTTGCTTTTGCAAAACCGCACTGGAAACATGCAAAACGTACATAGCAGGCGTTAACATATCCTCACGCGGGGGGAAAGGAGAACGCGGAGGCTTCGGCCGGTTTAGAGAAACAAAGGAGAACGCAACGCGTTGAAGGAACGGGGCTTGCTTTCCTGAGCAATACAAGAAATGCGAGGCAATTTTAAAACAAGCCCTCCGTGTTCTCGGAGCGCAGCTCTCTATTCCCACCCTCGCCTAAACTAAGACTCCGCGTCCTTTCGCTCCGTGTGAGGAATGTTTGTTTGCTTGCGATGCGCCCATGACTTTCCAAATTCAATTACTATTGACTATAAACCTGCAAATGCATGCATCCTGCTTGTTTGAGCATCGCCTTTTAACTGAGAAATGGGTGCAGGGGAGCGCTTCGGCTATCGTTTAGCTTCGCTAGATTGTTGGTCATCAGTGTTTTTTCGCCTTCCTTTTTCCCAAATTCTTCTGCCTATTTCAGGTCATTCATCCCTTGTTCGCCAATCTAATACATCGCCCATTTATCGCAGTTGCTTACCCCGTTGCCATCAAACGTAGGGAGCAACGCGCGTGTTTCAGCTATGTTCTCACGCAAAAACAAGGTGTCTGGCATATGCCGTACACGTGTACGGCATAAGGTGTACACGTGTACGGCATAAGGTGTACAGGTGTACGGCATATGCCAGACACCCATAATGTGTTTGAGTTATGGTTGGGAAGTGTTGATGATTGCTTGTTTGTTTGTGGTTTTGGGTGATTTCGTTCTTTAAAAAGGGCTTATGGAGCAGAGGAGGTTAGGCAGGCCAATTGCGCCTTATTGCGGCAGCATACCCACTTCAACCCCAGCGGAAGAAAGGAAGCGGTGGGCCAATTTCGCCTTATTGCGGCAGCATAACCACCTCAACCCTGTTGCCTTGCGCCAAAAGTTGGCGCGAAACAAATAGTTGCAGTCCCTCGGGCGTAACGTTTTGCAGTTCGTGTAGGTATGAAGTGTTGGTGTCGATACCTTGTTGCGCCCACGTTTGCACGGCACGCAGCCACGTTTGGTTTTGCTTTTGGCGTTCTTCAAAGCGGTTGGCAAGGTGACGTTTCACGTTTTCGAGCAACGTCGGGTCAACGTGTTGCGCCAAGCTTTGGGCTTCGGAGCGCATTGCTTTAAGGGTCGTGTCGGCCAATTCTGGACGCATGGGGCAGATGGCATACAGCTTTAAGTAGGTGTTAGAGGCATCTGTGGCCAGGGTGCAATGGGCATCTGTGCTGTATGCAGCACCCATTTCTTCACGTATTCTTTGGGTATAACGCATGGCAAGCAACTGCCCCATCACCTCTGCTTGCACAATGTTGGGCAGCGTATAGGGCGTTCCACTGGCCCACCACACGATGTACGCCTGCGCTTTGGGCGTGTTCATGGCATGATGAAAATGGTTTGTTGTGATGCCGCGCGCATAGGTTTGCACGCTTTGGGGCGGCCCAACGAGAGATGTTTCAGCGGCATTGGGAGCCGTTGGCGTTTGCTTGAGGGAGCTGTTGGCGGCCGGCAGCGAGGCGATGTAACGGCAAACGAGGGCTAGGAGCGAGTCGCGCTGGAAGTGGCCCACGAAAACAAAGGTGAAGTTTGCGGCGTTAGCCAGCCCTTGCCGCGCCAATTGGAGGATGCGTGTGGGCGAAACATGCTGCACATCGGTCAGGGTGTTGTTGGCGAAACGTGGGTTGTGAGCGTGCAAGGTGGCGGCAAGCGAGTCGCTAAGTGCCATCTCGGGCAGGCCTGCCACGGCACGAAGGCGTGCCTCGCTGTTACGGATGATGTTGTCGAAGGCTTGCGAGTCGGGGCGAAGGGCGGTGAAATAAAGGTGGGTTTGCTGCAACAAGCACTCGGCATCTTGCAGCGAAGAACTTCCGTTTAGCGCAAGCCAATGGGTGTCTAGCGCGAGGTTGACATTGGCCGTTTGGCCAGTGAGCAACTTGTTTAGCTGTTGCGAGGAGAACGCGCCTAGGCCACAGCTGCCCACAATGCGGTTGAAGAAGCGCGCATTGGCGAAATCGGGCGGTGTCAAACGCGACGAACCGCCTGGCGCAAAGGCCGACATGAGCAGTTCGTCTTTGCCAAGGGCGGTGGGTTTGAGCAGCACCGTTACGCCGTTTGAAAGCACAATGCGCTCAATGCCCAATGTCTTTTCGCGGCTTTGGCTAACGATGTGTCCCGGCTTTGGCAGCACGGCGAGCAGCGGTTTGTTGGGTGTGGTGTCTACGTAAGGGGCAATGCTGGCCGTTGCAGGCTGCAAAACGGCTTTCAAAAGCTGGGCTTCGGTAGGCATGGTTGCGCCATCGCGCTGTGGGTTAAGGCTAAGAACAACAAGGTTTCGGCCAGTGTCAGGGAGCCTCATTCGCAGCCATTGCTGCACCTCGGAGGCCGAAATGCCGGCCACAATATCGCTTCTTAGCTGGCGAAATGCGGTAGGCGAGGGCATGGGTTCGCCGCTAAGTGCATGCTCCACCAGCTGATTTCCAAGGTAATTGTTGCCCACTTCGTGTCGTGCGGCATACTGCCGGTCGATGATGTTGCGCTCTTGAGCCTTGGCACGAGCCAGTTCGGCGGCTGTAAATCCGTGCTTGGCGGCTCGCCAAAGCTCGGTAAATACCGTCTTGGTTGCCGCTTCAGCCTGGTTTTCTTTGGCCATGATGGTTACTTGAAAGGCGTATTTGGCCGTGCTATAAAGGTATGCGCCATAGCCTGCCACGGCCTGTGTGAAGGGGCATTCGGGCTTAACCACCTGCTCGGCAAGGCGCATTCGCAGCATCGACATCATGAGTGAGCGGCACACCAAGAGGCGTTGATAATCGCTAGAGGCCTTGAATGTGGGGCTGAAGGCTGGCTGTTTGCAGAACACTTGCACAAGGGTGGTGCGCTGTTCGGCATCGCTGTCCACCACGATGAGCGGCTCTCGATTGTCGGGAACGGGCGCAATGACGGGCTGTCGGGCGGCTTTTGTGGCACGTATGGGTGCGAAAAGCTTTTCAATTTGCTGTGCCGTGCGCGCCACATCCACATCGCCCACCACGATAACCACTTGGTTTCGGGGATGGTACCAGCGGCGGTAATACTGCCTTAGCGTGGCTGCACCCACGGTGTCTATCACCTCCATCAGCCCTATAGGCGTGCGATGGGCGTACAAGGAGTTGGGATAAAGGCGCGTAAGGTTGCGTTGTACGAGTCGTGTTGTGACCGAATTGCGTTGCCGCCACTCTTCGCGCACCACGCCCCTTTCGCGGTTAATCTCTTCGGGTGCAAACGAAACGTCGCACGCCCAGTCGCGAAGCGCCAGCAAACAAGAGTCTAATGCCGATGCCCTTGTTGTGGGAACATTGTCGATGTGGTAGACGGTGCGTTCCATACCTGTGTAAGCATTGATGTCTTTGCCGAATTTCAGACCTAGGGTTTCCAGGTAAGCCACAAGCTTGTTGGCAGGGAAATGTCGGGTTCCGTTAAAGCAAAGGTGCTCTAGGAAGTGGGCCAAGCCGCGCTCGCTGTCGGCTTCTTGCAACGAACCAACGCGTTGTGCCAGGTAGAAGTTGACGCGCTGTGCAGGTGTTTTGTTGGGAAGGATGTAGAAAGTAAGCCCGTTTGGCAGGGTTCGCACATAGAGGTTCGAGTCGGTTGGCAATGTTTTTTGCTTGCTCTTGGCGTTTGCCGCGAGTGCAAGGAGTGCGAGGAGAAGTGCGAGCAGGTGTCTTGTCATTGTGCTAAGTGGCTGAAGTGTTTTTATCTTTTGCGGTTCGGGTGGTTAGAAAGCCAGTCCCACGGCAGCTTCGAAGTGTTGCCTGGTGCCGCTGATGGTGGGTTCTTGGCGCAAGATGTAGGCCAGTTGGTAGCCGAGGGTGAGCGTGAGTTGGTAGCTGGCTAGGCGTTTTGCCGCGCCTATCTCCACGCGTGAGCAGGCCGTTGGCGTGTTGTGGAAGTGCTGAAGCGGCTGTGCCAACTGGGTGGAGAACACCGTTTCTTGCGTAGGTGGATAGCTTAGCGAGGCTTTAGACAAGGTGAAAGCCTGACTGGCACCATAAAAGAGGGCGAAAGCGCGCGGCAAAGGGCGTTGTGAACGATAGACCGCGGCAAGGGTGAAGGCATCTAGAAGGAAATGATGTTGCGTGGCTCCGTCTTGTCGTTTCTCGTGTTCGGCGGTGGCATCGAGTGCAAATAGGTCGAGCCGCTGCGAGGTAAAGCGATGGTAGAGCAAAGCGTTAAGGCCGACATCGCGATGGTTGTAGACGTAGTTTTTCTGTCCGCCAAGGATGTTATCCAGCCTATCCCAGCCCTTAGTAAAGTGGGCATGGACCGTGGTTTGCAGGCGAAGAGTGGGCGAAAGGGAATGAATTAGGCCTGCAAGAACACGCGTTTGACGGAGGTTATAGGTGGAAAGGAGGTTGGCCGACACGTTTTTTGTTCGGCTACGACGTATGCTGTCGCGTTGCGCAAGATAGCTGGCGCGCGCCCAAAGCATCGTTTCGTTTCGGGTAAAGCTGGCTTGCAGCGACAGCTCGTGCCCGTAGGTGTTGGCTTGCATCTCACGGTTTTGCAGCTTACCCGTCTTTCGGTGCATGCCAAATCCCATCAGTTCGTAGGCCATAAAGTCCAATCGGTCGATGCGATCATTGTTCTCGTTCACGTAAATCAGGTTGTTGTCGCTTGTTCCGTAGACCATTCCTGCGGCCATAGAGATATGCACGGGGGAGAGGTTTAGGCTCACATTGAGGTGATAACGCGAGTAAAAACTCTCGGTAGAGGGGCGTGGATCGTTGCTGCGTGCGCCCTTATGATACCTTATTTGCAGGGCTGCACCGAGGTCGAACAGGTGCGAAAGGCGGTAATTGGCTGCGCCTTTAAGTTGGTAGGTTTCGTTTAGCCAGTTGCCTTTGCGTGGCGATGCAAAGTAGTAGGGCATGCCCAGGTGGGGCGTTTCGCTAAGCAGCCAACCCACACTATCGGCAAATTGTCGGTCGTAAGCAAACTCGCCGTATAGTCGCCAGCGGCTAGACGCGTACGCTCCCATAGACGAAAGTAGTAAATTCGTATCTTTTTCGGGTGTTTGCAGGCGCATTAAAGGGCCTCGTTCGTGGGTGAAAGTCGCCGAGGTATAACCATAGCTGTGCGCTGGTAGCAAGTATATGCCCAGCGGTGAGGCCATGATTTGGTGGTGCTGTTGCCACTCTTGGGGAGTTGGAACGGCAAAACGCGCGAGCGAATCTTGAGCGGAGGCAATGTAGAAAAGCCCGAACAGGAGGCTAGATACGAATAAACGTGCGTGCATGTTGTTGATTTGGGAATATCGGTATAGGCAATTCTCCGCCTGCCTGTATAGCAAAAGCAGGCAGGCGGAGAAGCATATAATGGGGCGTTACTTGCTTGGGGCAAACGCCTTAGGGTTTGGAATCATCTGAACAAAGTCGAGAGCAGAGTTGTTGAGGTCTTGCAATATGCGGCGACCTTCGTTCACTCGGCTCACCTTACGCGAGATGCAACGGAAACTATAATCGGGCTTTGAGTAGGCATAGCTGGCGTCTAGTTGTTTGGGGAAAGCCTTTGGCGACACGTAACCGTCGGCATTGGGGTTGATAACCTCAACGGCATCGATGATGCAATTGATGGGTATCTGCATGAAAACAGTCCCATCAGAGTACTTTAAGTCTCTATACGGGCGGAGATACCTGGGCAATTTGCTGGGCGAAGGATGGCGGAAGATGACGTATCCCTGCTTGCCATTGCGCGAAAAACGCATAAACCTGTGGTTTCCTTTTTCTATAATCACCATATTTGCCGCGTCCTTGTTATCCAATTCTTCGTTTTTTGGGTACACCACGTCAAACTCTGCCTTGCTCAGGTCGAGCGTAGAGTCGGGCCATTCGGGGGTTACTTGTTTCCCATTCTCTTTTGTAAAAGGTTGCTTGTAGTTCTGGGCGAAGGGTGCGATGATGAAACTTTCGCCCGGTTTGATGGGATAGTCCTTGCCCGAGCCCGGCACCATGAGTACGATGTCGCCGTAAACGTACTTGTCGTTGGCATTTGCAGCATCGGCCATACCTTCTGATTTGCTCCAGTCGTAAGTGCCTTTTGAGGTGAAATAGAACTTTTGGGGTGTTGCTTGTTTGTGCCAATTGCCATCAGAGAGATAGCCATACCTGTTCATTGTCGTGAGTGCGAAACAAAGGCTATCAGCGTAAAGGGTGCGCGAGGTGTTGTTATAAATCTCGACAAAGCAATCGTGTTCGCCTGCCGCTTTCTTGTTGTCCGACCCAGCATAATAGAGGGTTTTGAGAACAAAATCATCGGTTGTGGATGTGGTTAGCTCCAAATTAACGGACGTTTGCTTGCTGGGTTGGAGCTGTATGCCCGTTGCAGCGGCCGAGAAAAGCACATCTTCGTTGCTCTTTTCGCCTGTAATCTCGGTGTATTCTTTGGCGGGAAGGGTGTAGGTTGCCACGATGTCGTACATGTCTACGGGCAGATTAGGCAACTCCACCGTGCCGTTGAGGGTGGTTTCGTAAGCTGTTTCTTTCCCAGTGTTGGTGTTGCGCAAGGTAATTGCAACCTTTTGGGCTTTGGCTTTCTCGAAAGTCTTGTCGATTTTAACGCTTACTTTCACCGATGCGTTCGACACTTCGGGTGCGTCGCTCTCGCTGCAAGCGGCGAACAGTGCGGCAATGCCCATTGTTAGTAATAGGGCTATGCGGTTGCCCCAACGTCTTTTCTCTTTCATTTTTTTGTGAATTTAATGTTGTTTATATTGCTTGTGGTAAGCAGAAAGCAAGGCCATTTAGAACTTGTAGCTAACATCCATGCTCACCGTTGGCGCCTGGTTAAAGTATATTCGGTCGCCTTGGCGTTCTATCCAAGGACGATAATTGAACACATTATTTATATAGCACGACAGGCGCAGCTGCTTGCCAATCTCCTTAGACACGCGAAGATGACAGTTGGGGATGATGATTGGCTGCGAAATGTTTACGGGTTCGTTGTCTTTTAGTCGCAGATAAGTCCAACGGATGTCCTTTCGTTGCTGCTCGTCGAGGTACACACGACGGAAGTTTCGGTCGACGTAACCAATGGGATAGATGTCGAACCCGTGGCGGTTGAAGTGCCTGAACCAGAAGTTTTGCAGGCGCAAGTTGAATATCAAGCCAAGGGTGGGTATCTGTTTGGTGAGGCTTAGGGTGGAGATTAGCTCGTGCGAACTGTTCTTTGTGGGGGCGTAGATGCCCGAAACGGCCTCTTTGTCGAGGTCGATAGACGTACCCATACGTTCGCCTTGATGGTGGTAAAGGCTGTAATTGTAAACCACCGAGAAGTTAACGCCTAGGCCCAAGGGCTTGATGTTGCGCAGGTTGCCAATCCATTCTACGCCTGCATCGCGACTGTAAAGCAGGTTGCGGGGCGTGTAGTAATAGTCGATGATGAGTTCGGGGTCGCCTTTTGGCGCATAAATGGGCCGTTGGTTGGGCGGTTGCGACACGGTTTCGTAACGCTGAACCCACATCGTATCGAGCACAGCCTCCGAACTAATGCCGCGCAAGTCTATCTTAAGATAGCCCGTTAGCGAGGTGTTGAAGTTGCTGTTGGCATAGGCTGTGCCTACTTCAAAGCTGTGTGTGTAGGGCGAAAGCAAGTTGGGATTGGTGGGATTAACCACTTTGGTCTTGTACATAAAGAGCCGCTCGTTGGCGTTGTTGCTGTAATTGCTGTACACCAGACGGTCGAAATACACGTTTTCGGGATATAAAAAGGCCGTGGCGGGTATCTTATAACTGATGCCGTAGGCCGCATTAAAGCTCAATCCATTGTCTAACGCCCACATCATGTTGATGCGTGGAGAGGCCGCAAAGCGTTGGTTTTGGTATTCAAGACGTAGGCCGGCCGTTGCGTTTAGCGTGCCGTGAGCCGTGGGCAGCACCAACTTGTCTTGCACGTACAAGCCGTATTGGTTCAGGTTAATACGGTTTCGGTACTGGTAAGAGCGGTCGCCGCGCCCTCCTTGTCCGCCATCGTAGAACGGAGTTTCGGCGTTGAAAATCTTTCCACGCCCATGATTGGCCTCATGTCGGGCGAAAATGCCCAAGCTAAGCGTGTGTGTGGCGCGGCTCCACCTTAGCGTTCGGCGTGCCTCTACGTTGGCCGAGAGGGCCAAGGGCTTGCCGTCTATCTCCAAAAGGGCCGTGTAATAGGGTGGCGCAACATCGGTTTCGTGCAGTCCGTTGGTGTAGGCATCGGTGATAAGGTTTAGCCTGTTGTTGGCGATAAACTCTTCGTGCATGTCGTATTGGTGGGAAAGGGCGAGCGAAAAGTTGTAGTCTATGCCGTCGATAAGTGTGTTTTTCCCAGGCGAGAGCCCTCCGCGCAGTGCCAAACGGAGGCTCTGTCGGTCGGTTCGGGTTCGGTTAAGCGTTGCGTCGGGGTCGCTTTTCAGCCCGTCAACGTTTTTGGAGAAGTCGGCCGAGAGTGTGTTTTCCCACGCCAAGCGGCGGCTAAGTGTGTGTGTCCACGTGGCATTGAGGGCGATATTAGCGTTGGTCTTCAGCTTGTCGCGCCTGTCTCGGGTGCTGTGCAGATAGTCAACGTTGAGGTTGAGCATGCCCCAACGTGAGCCAAGCGCGAAACCTTTGCCCAGAGAAGCGTTGAAAATGTCGTATTGCACCTTCACACTGCCATAGAAAGGCGTGCGACCAGCGCGGCGATTGATGATAACGGCCCCACTACTCAAGTCGCCATACTTGACTGGGGCTACGCCGGAGATAACCTCAATGTTCTCAATTGAAGATGCAGGGATGAGCCTGAGGTCGGTTCCACTGGCCACATTGTCGTTGTTGTCGGTGTTAAATCGGCGGTCGAACATCTTGATGCCGCCCCATTTGCCGTAACTGTCCAGTTGCATGTTGGTGTTGTTGGACAGCTGTGTGCCGTCTATGACGTAGGCAATGCCGAAAGCAGCATTGCGAACATAGTCGTTGAGGTGGCTTCGCGAATAAGCATCGAGTGGATTTTGCATGTCGCCTTGCAGCGCAGAGCGCAAAGTGAGGAAGCTGGCGTTGTGCATGTCGGTGTTAAGGATGGCTTTTCCCGGCAGTGCTTGCACGATGTCGGCCAAGCTGTAAGCCTGAAGGTTGTCTATTGTGTTGCGCTGGATGAGCACCGAGCTGTTGCTGTTGCGCGTTGTGCGTGTGGCGTTCACCTCAACACCTTTAAGGTAAAGGCTGTTTTCGGCAAGCGTGATGGTTATAGGCTTGCCTTTGGCTGCATTGGCGGGCGTGATGGTGAGCTGTTGCGTGGCCTTGCCGAGATACGAAACGGTGATGCGTGTGCCTTTTGCGCCAAGCAGTGCGCGTTTAAGGCGCAGACGGCCTTGCGCATCGGCGGTGTAGGTGAGTGCCGCGCTTTCTACGATGACGGTGGCATAGGGCAAAGGCCGCCCATCGCTGTCGGTAATGGTCAACGAGATGTTCTCATCGCCGGCTTGGGCGTGCACAAACGGGCCGCAAGGCCAGGCCAAAGCCACGAACAAAAGCAGAACACGTATTCCTCCCCATAGAATTCGTGTGGTAAACTTCATATTCTTCTAATCTTTTCTTGCGATAAGGATGGTTCTTTTTAAGCCTCCTTAGGTGCAAAACATACATAATATGGTGCAAAAATAGATGATTATGCACTACTGGGCAATACCTATATGTGGGTATTTTAAAGGTGAAAGGCTTTTTAAAGGTGAAAGGGTGAAAGGGTGAAAAAATGGCTAACGCCCATCAACTTGTTAACTCGTCAACTTGTCAACTCGTTAACTTGTTTATCAATCAACGATATGTCCTTATGTACTTCTGTCAAAAGAACATGTACTTCTGTCAAAAGAGTATGTATTTCTGTCAAAGGAACATGTATTTCTGTCAAAAAGTAAAACATTCCGCATGAATTTTAACATGATAAGTGGGCTTGCGCATCACCAACTGGCCGCCCAACCGCAAATAATCCATTCTCGCGTGAGGTGAACAGAAAGAAAACTTGTCTACTAACACACTTGATAACAATGCCATTCTCCCTTTTTTGCCACCTTTTTCGGCAAAGTATCCTGCAAAGCGCGGCATATAGCAGCGCTATTTGCATGAAATAGCTCTGCTAAATGCATGAGTTAGCCATGCTATCTCTTACAAATAGCCGTGCTAAATGCGGCATATCGCTTAGCAATGAGCGGAAAATCCGCTCGCAACCACGCAC
>CAJPTO010000081.1 GCA_905373605.1 uncultured Prevotella sp. | reverse complement strand
AACGAAAACGTTCATTTCTTTGTTTCCAAAGGGAAGATGTACTCTCTCCCTCCGCAGCAGTTGGCATAAAGAATGGGGTCTTAACCCGAAATGGCGTAAACAAAAGTAAAGGCAGCAATGGCTTACAGGATGCAAACCATTGCTGCCTTTTGATTTAATCATACAATGCGTTCTTATCTAGATGCTTCTATCGCGTGTTTTGTTTCAAGTTGGGATGGGTATCATGTGGTAGAATTTTGGGTCGTCGGTTGCTATTTCGAACTTCGCATTGTGGTTGGAATTGGGTGTATTGCGGTTAATTTTGAGTTTCCAACGTTTCATGTCAAACCAGTTGGTGCCTTCACACCACAACTCGATGCGCCTTTGGAAACGAACTTGCTCACGAAGTTTTTCCTGTGTATTCCCTGGCACGAATGCCGGGTCGCGCTTTTGAACAAACTCAGTGAGGTTGGCGACAGCTTCATTCAATTTGTTTTGCTCAATCTGGGCCTCTATTTCAAGAAGGATCGGGTCTTGCACACGAATATAGCAAAGGTCTTGCTCCATGCCATCTTCGCCTGCAATGAACTTCATCTGATCGTAATCTTCCATCTCTACTTCCTTGTTCAACGCATGTGCCTTAATGTTTTGGGCTATTTCGGGATAGGCGGTGGTGTCCACCCAGAGCTTTCTTCGGCTGTCTGTGGCCGGTATTGAGTCGTAAAGGTGATTGAAGATGCCTTTCTTATGTCCGCCAGCAGCATATCCCCTAATCATGAATTGGTCTATATGGCTCCAGTAGGAAGCCCATAGCGCACTGTTGGTTGGTGTTACATCAGCACCCCAAAGCACGTCGGGGGTACCGTTAACAGACCATGGACGGCCAGGTGTAGAAACGACATCGCTGCCACCACCTTTGGCTATGGCCGCAAACTTTTCGCAGTTTGCCCAGTCTTCCATTTGTGCATATACCTTTGCAAGGTAGGCCGCGGCCACCGACCTGTCTACATCAATCTTTCTATCAGTGTCTTGCCCTCTGGTAGCCATTGGCGTAAGGTCTCTGATTATTTGATTGTAGGTTGCCTCAACAGTTGCTCGGGCAGGCTTTTCATCGGGCGAAGTGGTCAAGATGATCGGTATGCCTAGGCTGTCTTTATGCCCAACGTAAGTGTGTTGGTACATGTTCACCAGATGGAAAAAAGCTATGCCGCGCAGTGCAAAGGCCTCAGCCGTGCCAAGGATGTAAGCTTCGTCTTGTTGGGATAGGTTGCCATAGTAGGTCTCAGCATAGAGATTAACGTTCGACACCACTTTGTAAAACAATCGCCACATGTAATAAGTACGACTATAGTTGGCTTCGCTGTTGTCGAGCTGATAGTCGTACATGAACCAAGTGTCGTTGGTGAAGGTCACGTCTTCGCACATCAGGTCGGTAAAGAGGTGAAAAGCCTTCAATCCAGAGTTCTCTGTGTTGCCATAATACTCTTGCAGCAGCGAATATGTACCTTGCAGTGCGGCTTTGGCGAGGGTTGCCTTTGTTTCTTCGTCACCCACCATCTCATTGTGCCTGTCTTGGGAAATGTATGAACCGAACCCCGACTCCAAGTTACAGCTTGTAGCCAGCCCCAATACAGAGCATAGCGCAAGTGTTTTTATATATTTGTTCATTGTTATTCATTTAAAAGGAGTTAAACATCTTGTTTGATTACAACAGCTTGCATGTTACAGCGTAGCACTCAAGCCAAATGAGAGGGTTCGTATGGCACTGTTCACGCTGTAGGATTGTGTTCCCGAGATAGAAATACGTGGGTCTAGTCCTTTCCTCTTAGAGAGCAGGCCGATATTTTCGCCCGAGAAATACACGCGAATGGTTTGCAAGCCCAGCTTGCTTGTCCATTGCTTAGGCAGGCTGTAACCAAACGTGAGGTTACTGAACGAGAGGTACGAGGCATCTATTATGAAGCGGTCGGATGGTTGTACAATCGACTGGTTCCAAGAAAGCAAGCGAGGAACGTCGGTATTGTCACCTTCGGCTGTCCATCGCGCCAAGATGTCCTTGTGCCAGTTTGTTCCAGGTGTTGTTCCGGGCGACATCAGATCCATATAATTGCTGTCCATGAACTTGCCGCCTATGCGATAAGCGAATTGCATGGCAAGGTCAAAGCCGTATGCACTTGCGGTGATGCCGAAACCACCAGCCAACTTGGGTATGGCAGAGCCCACATACTGTTTGTTGACGCTGGCTGTGCTGTAGTAGTTGCTGCCCTTAGCCACGAACGACTTGGATGCGTTGTCCCAAATGTAGTAAAGCGCATCGCCAGTTTTGGGATCAACGCCTGCACTCTTAACCATGTAGTAGTCGTAGATGCTGCCGCCCTCCTTTATCAATCGGTATCCGTTAGCAATTCCGCTTTCCCTAAACAGTTCGGGTAGCTCTTTTATCTTGTTCTTATAATGGGTTCCGTTGGCCGTGAGGGCGATATTGATGTGCTTGTTCGTGTAAACGTTAGACATTAGCGAGAACTCAAATCCCGTGTTGTCCATCTTGCCGAAGTTAACGGGGTCTGTTGTGAAACCTGTTGTTGCAGGTATGGGCAGGTTGAAAAGCATGTCGGTGGTTCGGCGGTTGAAGAAATCAAGTTCACCAGATAGTTTTCCACCCCAAAGCGAGAATTCTAGTCCAACGTCGAAGTTGTGGTTTTTCTCCCAAGTAATTTCCTTGTTGCCCTTATAGCTTGGCCCGTAGCTACCAGTATTGCCGTTGGTACCGATGGAGTAGAGGTTGGTGTAAGGTGTATAAGCACGGTATGCCGAACCAGGCAGAAGCAGATAGTCGTTGCCTTGCACGCCATAGCTAACACGGAGCTTGAGGTTGTCAACCCATTTCACCTCCTTCATGAAGTCTTCTTGGTTGATGCGCCACGAAGCGCCAACGCTCCAGAACGTTCCCCAGCGATGGTCTTTGTGGAACACCGAAGAACCGTCGAAACGAAGCGACAGCGAAGCATAGTACTTGTCGTTATAGTCGGCCGTGAATTGTCCGAAGAAGCCTTCCACCATGTAGTCGGTGGGATAGGATGTCAATGACGTAACCTTGGATGCTGTGAAGAAATCCATCACAGAGGGGTCTACAAGGCCACGCATCTGACCATACGTGTAGTGCGACTTCATCATGTAATACTCGTGTCCAAGCATGCCATGCAGTGTGAAGAGGTTGAATGTCTTGTCCCAATTCACAATCTGGTTCCAGTTCAACGTGTACATCTCGGTATTTTGTTTAGAGAGAATGCCACCATAAGCCTGTCCGTCGCCAACAAGTGGACTCTTAAAGTCGGTCCAACGCGACCAGTTGCCGTTGAACGTGGCAGTGGTGCTGAAGGTGAAGCCTACCGGCAGCGTTACATCGGCACGGAAGTTTTGGGTAATGTAGAACTGGTTGTACTCTATTCTGTTGAGCTCAAGTTGCTTGATGAGGTTCATGCCACCAGCATATTGACGGCTGAGCGAGTCGTCGTACATGAGGTTCCCTTTTGAGTCGCGCATAATCGTGCCATCATCGTTGTGTTTGTATACGGGATAGATGGGCGCAATCTTGCGTGTCCACATGAATGGGTTGGAATAGTTGTCTTCTTCGTCCGACACGTTTTGCGTTTCGGTTCTTGACAGTTGCGAAGAGGCCGATATCTTCAGCCAGTCGGTTAGCTTCGACTCATAGGCCAAGCGGCTGGAAAGGCGCTTAAAGCCCGTGTTTCGGTTAAAGCCCTTGTCATCGAGATAGCCCAGTGAGAAATACACGCGCGAATTATCGGAGCCTTTCGAAAGGCTGAGGTTATACTCCTGCCGAGTTTGCGGCTCGAGCAAGTGTTTTGCCCAGTCGTTGAACGAAGAAGCGTCTTCATACCTTATCCTTGCAGAGGTAATATTGCCGTTGGCATCCACCACTTGGTTATCTGGTGTGTCGTAAATGTTGTAGCCAAGGGCATTAATAAGATAACCTGTTGCCCATGCAGCGGGATCTTTGCCAGGAGTGCCAGATACGGCATAATAGTTTTTCAGTGCTTCCCAAGTGAGGCGGTAATACGTTCCTGGGTCTTTGATGACATCGTATTCAGGCACGCCACGTTGGTTAGTACCAATTGCGTGCATCGAACGAGATGTTGAGTTTGCCCTTTTGTCCGCTTTTAGTGGTGATGAGGATAACGCCGTTGGCGCCACGTGCGCCGTAAAGTGCGGCCGAGGCGGCATCTTTAAGCACGTTGATGCTCTCGATGTCCTTAGAGTTAATCGAGTTGATCTCGTAATCGTAGGGTGCACCGTCGAGGATGATGAGTGGTGCGCTTGAGGCATTGAGCGAGCCGATACCGCGAATGCGGATGGTGTTGCCTGTACCAGCGCGTCCCGAAGAGCTTGTTACCGAGATACCAGCCACCGTTCCTTCGAGAGCTTTCGAGGCATCGGCAGCCTGTATCTTGTCTATCTTGCTGGCATCTACCGAAACGGCTGCGCCAGTGAACGATGATTTCTTGGCCGTACCGTAAGCCACCACGATAATTTCGTCGATGGCCTTGGCCGAACTTACCATCTGAACGGTCATTCCGTCGCGAGCCTGCACCTCTTGTGTGTGCATGCCCACATAAGAAACGGAAAGCATTGTGGCACCGGCAGGAAGGTTGATGGTGAATTTGCCGTCGATGTCGGTGGCTGCGCCCACATTGTGGCCAACCACGCGCACGGTGGCACCCGTAATAGGTTCGTTGTCGTCTTTAGAAGTCACTGTACCGTGGATGACGGTCTGTGCCAAGGCTGAGCCCAGCGAGCAAAACAGCATGGCCAACAACACAAATAGTTGTTTCTTCATAGGTGTTGGTGTTTGTAAGGGTTAAATAAGGGGCAAGTGCGGAAAACGTTTCCTGTTGGTGGGAGCTTTCCTTTCTGGCCCATATTGTTTTGGAAGGATGCCAAATGCAGCGTCTACGTTGGCCGGGCGAAAGGTCCGATGGCAACATGTTGCAAAATACACGTGCAGCCATTGGGGCGCGAGGTGTCTCTAAGCGTGCGTTGACAAAGTGTTGGCATGTTTGTGGCGTCACCAAGGGTGCACCATTCGGTTATACAGGCGGTCTTCGTTCGGGCTTTCTCACGGGCGAAGGTGTCGCTTTGCAAGGTGATTGATAGTGGTTCATAAGCTACTGGTTGCTTGGTTGTACGCGGCAGCTTGCCCAGGGCAGCTGTTGAAGCGTTTTGGTGCAGGTTATTGTTGTCAAGAAGGTTGCGCCAGTCTTTGCTTCATGGCGCGTGTGGTCGGTTCGTGTCTATGCCGTAGGTATCGGCATGGATTGTTATAGGTTGTCTATGGTTTTTTACTCTAATTACGCATCAATGTTGTTATGAAACATGACACGTGGGCTTTGATTTTGCGAAAATAGTTATTTTGCAGAAAACATGCAAGATTTTGCGCATTTTTTTATTTATTCATTTATCATTTGCCTGCAACCATAGGTTGCCAGATCACGCTAAAAACGACCGATAACATAGCATTAAGCAAGAAAATAGCGCACATTAATGTCGTATTGACATCAATAATCGACAATATGGAGCAAGAAAAAAAATGCAGTGCGTGAATTGCAGCAAGTGAATGTTAGACTTTGAGAATGAAAACGAAAGGCATCGGGATGGGCAGGTCCGTTGAATTCATGCCGGCAACACCATGCCATTTCTTTCAGTTCGCCATCCCAAGATTGGCGAGGCTGTTGAATTCATGCCGACAACACCAGCAAAAGCAACTGGGAACAACAGGCGTAAGATGGGCAGGGCCGTTGAACTCATGTCGGTAACACCAGTCTAGCTTTCCGATGTAATTGCCGTCTAGATGGGCAAGGCTGTTGAATTCATTGAGGCAACACCACTTTGTTGCGCCACAAACAAGTGATGCAAGTGTGACGTGTGGGCAACAAATGCTGTGCAGAAACAGCCCTATGCTGTGTGTGCTTCAATGATACAAGCCAACGGGAACCACCTTACTGGCCGCATTCGCTAAGCCAACAGGCCGATGTGCGACCACTTCCCCACCCCACTTTCTGCTATTTGCCTCGGCGTTTGCCCCTTGTGGGTTTCTTTTCTTTGGGTTTGCACACCATTTCCACCTGCTTACTCACCTCCACAAGCAATGGTGCAGAGATGCTGGTGGCCTCATTAGCGCTTAGCCTTGTAAGCAAGTTGCGATATTCCTTGCGTAGGTTTTGCAGCAAGATGCCAGGCATGGGTGCTGTTTGCGTGCCATAAAGCGTTGCGAAAGCACTGCGCAACATGTCGACAGACGTTAAACGTCCTGGCTCAGAATAGCCCCAATGGTCCACTTCTTTCAACGTATGTTGCCAGAATTCTAGCAATTCCTTGCAAAATTTTTCACTCCTGCCCTTCGTGTCGATACCCAACAAGCGGGCGAAACGGGCATCGAAGAGCCATGAAGGGGGTTGCCAAAGGTGGCGTTGGATGAAGCTTAGCGCGCTGCGGCCTACGGATGGATGCTCGAGAACGTAGATAAGCGAGTCGGTTGGTGCGGCGAACTTACGGCCAATAAGGTGGCGCAGCACATGCACAATCATGTTTTGGCAATGGTCCACCATCGCTTCGTGCCTATCCCGAAAGCGGTTTCGCTCCAGGCTGTCGCGCCAAATCCAGATGGCAGAGTCGGCACATAGCAGGCGCAAGTTTGCAATTCCCTGTTCGCTTACGGTCATCGGGTCGTTGCCAAGGTCTTCGGCTTGCGCCCTCACATCAAGCGCATTGCAGAAAGCCAGCAAGGTATCGGCCAGCGTTTTGTCCATCCACCGCTTGCGGTTAGCCGCCCTTTCGGCAGCATCCTTTCCAGGGAAAAGGCGGTAGGCCCACTCAATGGCCCAGCGGTCGTACACGCCTAGTCGCGCAATGCGGTTGCGAAGGCTCACCTTATCGGCCGGCCGCAAGGCGTAGTTGCAGCGCACATAGTCCATGATGGATGTGGTTATGCCGTTGCGTGTAAGGAAATCGTTGTTGCGAAGACTGTCTGTGGCGAAGTGGGATGAGCCTAAGAAGTTGTGTTCAAGGCCTAAGCTGTGCCCCACTTCGTGGGTTAACACCATCTCGAGCAAGACATTCGTCACCGAGTCGGGCAGTTCAGGTTGCCTGCCAGCGGGGTCGTTAGCCCCACATTGCACGAAATACCAATTTCTTATCAAGTCGATAACGCCACTGAACACGGCAATATGGCAGCCAATCACTTCTCCTGCCCGTGGTTCGCAGGGCGTTGGCCCATAGGCATTGCGAAACCCCGACTCTTTCCATGATATGAAAGGCACGGCGATGTCGTAGGGACAGAACTGGGGATTGGCCGAATCGACAGGCTCTAGCTGTGCATCGATGGCGTTTTTAAAGCCTGCCTGCTCGAACGCCGGCTGCCAATTGCGCACGGCTTGCATCACAGCGGTGCGATATTGGGGCGGCATCTGCCTGTCTACGTAGAAAATGATGGGGCGAACAGGCTCCACCAGTTCGCCGTCCTGGTAGCGTTGGCGCATCTCATGCGGCACTTCCAGTCGCCACCGTTTGACAAACGCGCGCTTGCCAGGCATGCTTCCCTCCCCGAAACAGAGTCGTTGGATGCGAAAATATGCATCCGAATACGCATCAACAGCCTCTATCGATTGCCTAGGCATCAGGGCTATGCACACTCCCGTTCGCCAATCGTCGGGTTTCGACAGGGTGTCGGCATCCGTTTTGGGTTCGAAAGGCGACCGATGTTCATACTTGCTCGCTACTTGAAACAAGAAACGGTCTGCCTTAACCTCCACCTTTTCAACCTTGTCGAACTGCTTTTGCTTTGCGCCCAGCTTCAAATCGTAAGAGGCGATGCCCAAAGAGAACAACGGGAAAGACTTCAGCCACTGGCCCACTTCCACGAGAATGCTGCTTGGGTAGCGTTGAATGACGGGCAAACGCCGGTAAAGCCTTGTGGTGGTGGTTTGCAATGCAAGCTTTGAAAAGGTGGAAGTGCTGTCTTTGAACATGCGCCCATGCTGCGGATGTGTAACCCACAGCTTGTCGCCATGTGCTTCAAGGGAGAAGAACACGGGGGCAATCATGTCGCCGGCATAGCCCCACTTGGGGTCTTTCTCGCCCTTTGACGGCCGCTTGGGGGCTGAAAGCACGGTGAGCGACACCACAAATTCGCGCCCCAACAGCGTGTCGGGGATTTCCCAATAGAGCCGTTGGCCTTGCTTATAGGTGGTGAACAGCCCTGTGGAAACGGCCACTTGGGGGGCATCCTGGAAGAAGCGCGAGGCCGTTTGCGCCCTTGTAGCCAAGCTGCACAAGGCGCAAACCACCGCTAGACATAATTTGTGGTACATGTTTCTAGAAAATGTGACAGACAAGGGCAGCCCCACCCCTGGCCCAAAGCCAAGGGAAGGGTCTGCCCACATGTGTTTTTATTCGTAGTTATAGGTGATGTCGGCAATCTTACCGAAGCCCTTACCGCCGCTATCGTAAACGAAGCTGGCGTTTTTCTCGCGTGCCAGGTCGCCAGCGGCCGTCAGTTTCAGCTCCACAACAGAGCCCTTGTCGCCCTGATTATAGGCCACGCCGAGGGTTGTGCCCAGCGTTTCGGTGGTTTCGTGGTTCTTAAACTTCAGGCAAACCATTTGTGCATCGGCAGGTGCGGCATATATTTCCACCACCTTGCCGCGCTTCAAGTCCACGCGATACACCTTGTTGCCTGCGGCCATGAAAATCAAATCGGCCGAATAAGCGTAACTAGCAGCAAACTTTGCCGCCTTTAAATTCACCCCTGCAGGCATGTTAACGCTGTACTGGGCAACGCAAAATGGCTCGGCAGCACGGCAACTGAACTTGTAAGCCACCAGTTGGTTGGCCGCATCTTTGTAGCCAACGGCAAACAATTGATTGCCAAATGCAGCACCTGCAACAATGTCGGTGATGGTTAAGTCGGCAGGGATAGAGTCGGGATTGAAAGCATTTACGTGCGTATCGTTCTGCCCCACGGGTCGCAAAGCCACGCCATGGTCCGTCCAAACGCTGTTGCCTCGGCGAACGGAAATGGAAAAACGGGGCGTTCCATAAAAGTCTTGCAAGCCCAAAGCGGGACGCTTAAGGAAGCGATGATTGCCCTTATCGTAGAAATACAAGGCGTTGCGGCCTGCCCCGTAGGCCGAGATGTCGGGATATTTCTCGCCCTCTTTGAGCGAATAAGGCACGCATGCTCCATCCATATGTGCGAAATAAGCCTTTCCATCGTTAACGAATAACTCGCCATGAAAGTCCATTTTATATTGCTGCATCTTTATTGGCGTACCCTTTGCAGTGGGTTCAAACAGTATTTTATCTGTGGCTGCCAGAACGTTTAGCGTGCTAGGCGTAACCAAAGCAACGCCTTCTGTGGTGGTAACAACCATGCCAGGATTGGCCGTAAAGCCCAAAAAGCCAAACACACTTTTTGCTTCTTTGCTGCCATAAGCCTTTCGTGCGGCCAGTGCCAACGGCTTTCCGCCCAGTGGGAACGGCTCGTTGCGCTCCGATTGGTAAACATCAGCGTAGGTGAAATAGCCTTCGGGCGTTCCTTCAACGGCACCGAGGACGGCTTTCCCACCTTGTTCGTGCAACACAAACCAACAAGGATTGAAAGGTTTCACAATTTTTACTTGCGTTTGCTTAAACCATTGCGTGCCATTGGCTTTATCGGTGACAACAAGCAGCAAGCCGATGTTCTGCGTTTGCCCTTTCTTCACAGTCACCTTGCAGGTCTTTCCCTTGGCAAAAGGCGTGTAATCGGCCATCCACTGCGACATGGCTTTGCCGTCTTCTTTGGCCATGAGCCACTCGAAATCAAGGTTTTCATCGCCCGTTTGCATTGTCTGCGTGACGGTAGGCGTAAGTTCAACCACCGCATCGTCTGCTTTTGGCATGCGCACTTGCGGCTCGGCCAGATCGATGTTCACGCCGTTTACGGCATGATAATCGTAGTTTCCCTTATCTTCGTAGCACCCGGCAAAGGCAAAAACCAAAGCTGTTGCCAGGATAGTTCTCGTAAGTATTGGTTTCATTTTCTTTTCTCTTTTCGGTTTTCAGTTTGCCCCACGCTGCTGTTTGGCTTGGGGAGGGCGCACAAAAGGGCTATGCAGTGCGGCTCTGTTACGGGGAAGGGGCATCACGGCATGGTGCATCACTCCCGAAAGCCACGCGCGAGCTGCGCCTAGAACTCTATTTCCTTGCCCTTATCGTCGCGAATGGGCGGATTTCCAGCCTTCAAATAGTCTTGGTAGGCTTTGTAAACGATGTCGTAATCGCTGTAATTCATCTTCGAATAGTCTTTACCCAGCACGTCCATCATGAAGATATACTTGGCATCGCTGTAATCCATCCACGAGCCATCGTCCCAATTATAAGGCCTTAACCGCCAGCGAACGTTCACCAACATTTGTTTCTTTTCCACCAATCCCTGCTCAAACTGGTGGTTGGGATTGCCCAAATCGAACGCCACATTACATCCAAAGGCCTTGTTTCCGCGCTTCATCTCGGGACGTTTTACACCGAACTTGTAGGTTTGGCATACGGTGTCGAGCTTAGAAAACGTGTACTTGTCGGCCAATTGCAGCTCTGGCGCAGCCTCATAACCCTCTGCCGGCAGCACTTTCAGGCAGAAACTGCGCGCCGCCTCAAGGTTGTTGCCCTGGATGCGCACGGTGAAGCTGTCGGTTTTGAAGGCTGTTTTCTTCACGTAATCGGTGTCTACAAATTCCACAATGCGCTGGCTAGCGTAGAAATTCAGCCGTGGCGACTGGTCGTAAAGCTCTATTTCGTTTTGCTTGCAGCCCACAAAAGCAGTGGCAGCAAACACGATTGCGAGTATATATAAGATGTGTTTCATACCTTTTGCGCTTAATTGTTGTTACCATGTATCGTTTCGTCGTCGGGCAATGGCAGCTGATATTGCTTCTTGGTCATGCTCTTTACGCCACATCCCAGCCACGTTTCGTAGGCATGCGCCTTGAGGAAGAAGAAGAGTTTTCCCTCTGCGAAGAACTCCTTACGATATTCTTTCATGATTTCGTTGATGCGTTTGGTTTGTGGTTTGCTGATGCCGGGCGTTGCTTCGGGCTCATCATAATGTTCGGTCCGCACCTCGTCGGCGAACGAAATGCCGCGTGCAAAGCGCACAGCGTTAAGCGCATCGGCACTTTTCTGTGCATCGGGTTCGCATTCGGCCACGATATAATACATCTCGGGCAAGCGAATAATGGGGATGGCATCGGCACCTGCATAGCCGTAAGCCGCTTTTAAAGGCTTTTGGTTGTACTTCCTACAGAATGCCCTAACGTCACTTCCGCCTGTCAGCTCAAACATTTCGGGCAGCTTACGCCAATCGGTTACACCTGCACCAGCGGTTTCGAAGAACTCGTTGAAGTTGCTTTCGCTTGTAGAATAGTGCATGTCGCTTCGCTTATTCTCGGCATCCATGTTGTTTGCAGTGAGTATTTTGTCCAGCTGGTAAACCGAGATTCCGAATATTTGTTCGCTGTAACGAATGGAATTGTAGTTGGCAGCCGACTGCGCCTCAATGAGTTTGAAGTGCTGGTTGGCATCAATCACTTCGCGTGCATATTGCAGGGCCAGTGCTTTGCTTTCGGCATCGCCCTTGTAACAGTACACCCTAGCCAGCAT
>CAJPTO010000080.1 GCA_905373605.1 uncultured Prevotella sp. | reverse complement strand
TGTCGGGTAACTTCGACCGCTACGACAACTTTGCCACAACCATCGAGTCGTTGCAACTGGTAACAGGCCTGCACTTCAACATCAGCGGCAAGAAAATAACGATACAAGAATAAGAAACAAATAAAGAAAAGCGTATGACTCGAACCCATTCATCAATCCAAAGGGTGCTATGCTGGGCACTATTGGCGTTTTTCACCGCCATAGCGCACGCTGCAACGCCCGCCGACACGAAAGTAACGATAGACTTTAAGTCGGCACCTGTGGAAACCGTGCTCGATGCCATCAAGCAACAAACGGGGCTAAACTTTGTCTATTCGGCCGAACTAGCCAAGACATGGCCCAAGGTTTCTATTGAAGCAAGGCAGAAAACTGCCGAACAAGTTATTGCCCAACTGATGGAAATGCTGAACTGCGAATATGCCGTGAGGGGCAACATCGTGAGCATTGGCAAACTGAACAGCAGCAAAAAAATCACCTTGCGCGGCCGCGTTGTTGACACAAACGGCGAACCCCTCGTCGGAGTAACGATAAAAGCGGCCGGCAGCGACACAGGTGTCATCACAGATATTGACGGCAATTACACCCTGACAGACATCAATCCCAACAGCAACATCATTTATAGCTACGTTGGCAAGCTAACCATAGAGCGAAAAGCTTCGGCAAAAAGGGGCGACGTGATAATGGAAGACGATGCCAGCCTGCTTAAGGACGTGGTGGTAACTGGCTACCAAACAATCTCGAAAGAACGCGCAACGGGGTCGTTTGCCAAGGTGACAGCAGAGGTATTGAAGGCCAAACGCTATGACAACCTAACGCAATTGCTCGAAGGAGAGGTGGCTGGTTACAACGCTAAAAGCAACCTTGTCCGTGGCACTTCCACGATGAACGGCGTTTCACAACCATTATATGTCATTGACGGATTTCCCGTTGAGAACACCCGCTACACAGAAAACGGCTCACTAAAAGAGGCTCTGCCCGACCTCAACGTGAACGACATCGAGAGCATCACCGTGCTGAAAGATGCCGCGGCAGCAAGCATTTATGGTGCGCGAGCAGCAAATGGCGTGGTGGTTATCGTTACGAAGAAGGCCAAAGAGAAGCGAACTACCATCTCATTCAACACTTCGCTGACGTACCATCCCTACAGCTTCAACACCAAACGACTTACCAATGCCGCAGACATCATCGCATTGGAACGCGAATGGGCACAAAACAACCCCAAATTGCAGGACAGCGATGCCGCGGCTTACGCACAATCGCTGATTAGCAACGCCGTTTACACTTCGCAGGGCATTCGATCCTTCGCCGAATATTATGCAGGGAACACCTCGCAGAGCCAAATGGAACAGACATTGAACAGTCTTGCCGCGCAAAGTTACGCTTATTACGACGACATTGCAAGGTATGCCAAGCGCGATGCCCTTTACCAGCAGTATCATCTCAGCGTGGGACGCGCCTCAGAGGCCAACAATTTCATCGCTTCGCTTACCTATCGCAACAACAAGATGAACGACAAGCACTCCAATGACAACTCGTGGAGCCTAGACATCCGCGACGCGCTGGACGTTACAAAGTGGTTGAAACTTGAACTTGGGGCATATACCTCGTACAAGAAAGCCAACGAGCAAACCTTCGACGCAATGAATCCAGGCTACTCGTGGATGCCTTACGACCATTTGAGGAACGCCGACGGATCTAATTTCACTGACAAGCAAGAGTCGCGACTGAGTGAAGCAACGCTAGACATCATCAAACGCTATGGACTTTACAGGATGGACATCACACCGCTCGACGAAATTGGCAGGAACATCAGCACCACCAACTACTTCGTGAACCGCACTTACGGCAAACTGAACCTAACATTGCCCTACGGGCTGGTGTATAACGTGATGTTCCAATACGAATATGGTAACGACAAGACGCGCCTACTCTACGACAAGGAGAGCTACTACGTGCGAAATCTCGTTAACAGCTATGCCACCGACAACGGCAGTGGCGGAACAACTTTCAACATTCCGTACGGCAACATCTTGTTCCGCTCGAGCCAAACATCAAAGGCTTACACCTTCCGCCAGCAATTGAACTTCGACAAAACCTACAAAGACAAGCACAACATCGTGGCACTGATAGGACATGAGGTGCGAAAAACCACGCTAGATTACGAACATGCCAAACTATATAACTACGATCCCGAGATGCTTACCTTCTCGCTCGTAGACCAAGCCGTGCTAAACAATACCATTGGTCTGCTAGGCGGCACGGGAATAGAGCCGCGCGACCACGCTTATCTGCGGTATATCGACAACCGTTTCATCTCTTACTACGCCAACGCCGCTTATACCTTCGACGACAAGTATATGCTGTCGGGCTCTATTCGCTGGGATAGGTCCAACCTTTGGGGCACAAGCTCGAAGTATCAGCGCAAACCTATCTGGAGTTTTGGTGCAGGATGGAACGTAGACCGCGAGAAATGGTTTAAAATCTCATGGATAGACCGCCTGAAACTCCGCGCCTCATATGGCATTGCAGGTAATGTGGCGAAAGACGCAGCACCTTATATGACCGCCAGCTACCATCCTAACAACAACGTTGGCGGCATTTACGGCACCATTTCCACACGCCCCAACCCCAACTTGCGGTGGGAAAAGACCACCACAACGAACATCGCCCTGGACTTTGCATTGCTCAAGAACCGCATTGCAGGTTCTATTGAATACTACAACAAGATGGGTACCGACCTCTTGGCCAACACAATGGGCGTGCCAACAGAAGGTTTTGGATACTCCACTTATCGCATTAACAATGGCGAAATGCGAAACAGAGGCGTGGAAATGACGCTGAACGGAAACATCGTGCGAACAAAAGACATAGACCTTAATGCTTCTGCCACATACAGCTATAACAAGAACAAGGTGGTGTATGTAAACGTCAAAGCACCATTCTACATCCTGCAGCTCGATTATCCCGAGGCTTACCCCATCATCGGCAACCCCTATGGTGCCATTTATGCCTACCAATGGGCTGGGCTTTCTGCCGACGGGCTCCCACAAGTGCGCAATGCCGCAGGAGAAGCAGTGACGAATAACCCCGCTGATCTTGACGCCATAACGTATGCTGGCAGCACTGCACCAACGGGTATCGCCTCGTTTAACCTCGCCATACGTTATAAGCGGTTCGACTTTTCCATGCTCTGGGTGTGGCAAGGCGGCCACAAACTACGTAATACCGACTTGCCCATGCTGGGCAGCAGCTATAATAGCGCACTTTGGAGCTATGTAACGGCCATTGCACCTGTGAACAAAGACATCGCCAACCGTTGGCGACAACCTGGCGATGAGAACAAAACAAACATCCCGGCAGCCATCTTTGCCGAGAGTGCATTGTTCAGTGATGCCAGCTACACCATCTATAGCTATGCCGACTTGAACGTAATCAGTGCAGCTAACCTGCGATTGGCCAATGTTTCTATGGCTTGGAATGTGCCTACGGCATGGGTTCGCAAGCTTGCATTTACATCGGCACGCATTCAACTGAATGTGGAAAATGCCTGTACCTTCGCAAAAAGCAAGAATGCAAAATACCTTCTCGGAGGATATGATGCGCCTAACTACGTGCTTGGTCTGTACATAGACCTGTAAACGAACTGAAAAAGGAACATTTGAAAATTGATTATTATGACTAACAAAGCATATAACAAAACGATGCAACGGATAAGCCTGTCGATTATCATTTGCGTCACTTCTTTCTGCTTAAGTGCATGCGACGATTTCCTAGATAACGTGCCAAAAGGGCAGAAGATACCCACCACCGTAGACGACTTCGTGCAGCTCATTGCCGACGAATACACCAACTGCCGCGAAGATGTGACGCAGGCCATCATCTTGCTTAACGACCGTTATGTTTCGCCTTACAACCTTAGCTATTACGAATTGTGGAACGCCAACTACAATTGGAACGAGAATGCCAACCGCATCTTCCTCAATAAGAGCGACGAAACCACCTATTATAACAGTTATGCAGGCATCTCCACGGCCAATCTCGTCATTGAGAATGTGCCTAAAGCCACCAATGGTGCCCCAGAAGAGCGCAACCAAGCCATCGCCCAAGCTAAAATGCTTCGTGCAATGAAATATTTTACGCTGGTGAACTATTACGCCAAGCAATATAACGCCACGACTGCTGCAACAGATGGCGGCGTGCCGCTCATCACCAGTGCCGAGGTGGGGGCTGCTTACACCCAGCCTTCTGTGCAAGCCATTTACGATTTCATTCTGAAAGACATCAGCGACGCACTGCCTAACTTGCCAGAACGCGCACAAAACATCCTATATGCCGACAAGGCCACGGGCTTTGCCTTTGCAGCACGCGTGTTTCTGCAGATGGGCAACTACAGCGATGCACTAAACAATGCACAACAGGCACTGCAACGCAACGCAAAGCTATTTGACTGGACACGGTTTTATAACAACAACATCAGCATACTCGGAAAACCAGACCTATTCCAAAACGTACCCTCACCGTTGGGCTACGACTTTGTGGAGAACTACAACTTCTGTCATGGTAGTAGTTCTAACGCTAGCTCCGAAAATCAATTGCGCACCGACCGCGGACAACGTTTTGAGGAAGGCGATGCTGCTTTTATGAGCCGCTGGAAGATACGAACGGTTGCCGGCGACACCTATTATTATAGCAACCTGAATGGAATGCACAACCGCGGAGGGATGACTACCACCGAAGTTTATCTCATCCAAGCCGAATGTTTGGCGCGTAAGGGCGACGTAAGCGCGGCGATGGACACGCTAAACAAAGTGCGGCAGGCCAGAATTTTGCCCGACAAATATCTGCCGCTTACGGCTTCAAACACCGAGGATGCCGTTAACATCATCCGCGATGTGAAGGCAAACGCACTAATACTAACCATCGTGCCGTTCTGCGATGCACGTAGGCTGAACCTTGAGAGTGCTTATGCGCGCACGTTTACCAAGACAGAGAATGGACAACAGCTTTCACTCTCGCCAACAAGCCACCTGTGGGTGATGCCTTTTCCACAAGGTGCGGTGGAAAACCACGGCAACGGCACGGTAACACAGAACGTGGAGAAATAGAAAAATTGTGAATTGAAAATACAAAAAACAAAATTATGACTAACAAAACAAGTAAGATAGGACGCTGGCTGGGTTGTGCTGTGCTTATCATTTTCCATTTATCGCTTATCGCTTCATGCACACAGCAGAAGCAGGGTTACACCATCAACGGTTCTGTAAGCGGCCTGGCCGACGGCACTGTGCTAACGCTCACGCCAATGAGCCACGACAATGACTCTGCCTTGGCCGAAACCACCGTTAAAAATGGCAAATTCCAGTTCACGGGTTTTGCCGAAGAACCCATCTGCGCCCTAATTCAGGTGAAAGACACTTATGGCGCAGCCGACATCATGCTTGAAAACTGCGAGATGAACATCGAAGCAATAGCCGTTCGCGACACGGCCAACACGCAGAACGTTGCTTATCAATGGAAGGCTAAGGTCACTGGATCTAAACTCAACGACAAGCTGGCCGAGTTTGATGCCAAACACGATGCGCTTGACAACGACTACATGGCTTTGCACCAAAACTATAGTCCGGAGAAAGAAAAGGCGTTCTTCGACAAGGTGGAAAAAACCATCATGGGCATGGTAAACGACAACAAAGCCACATTCTGGGGACCGCTGCTTGCCATTAAATATCTCAGTTATCTCTCTAAAGAGCAGGCCGACTATTATAACAGTCTGCCAGAAGACGTGAAAAAATCTTTCTATGGCAAGAAGATGCAACAGGAAATTTGGCCAGAACTAGCTGTTGCTCCCGTGATAAAGAAGTTTGTTTTGGTGGATGAGAACGGCAAAAAATATAACTTCGAGCGGCTGGCTAAAGGGAAGAAATATGTTTTGCTGGATTTTTGGGCCTCGTGGTGCGCCCCTTGCCGCAAAGAGCTGCCAAACGTGAAGGCTGCTTACCAACAATTTAAGGACAAGGGTTTTGAGGTGGTGAGCATTAGCATCGACAAAAAGGAAGACGATTGGAAGAAAGCGGTGGAGCAAGAGAAGATGGTATGGCCGAACTTTCGTTCGGAGGAAGTGGCCAACCAGTTCAAAGTAAGTTCCGTACCCACGGTATATCTAGTAAGTGCGGATGGCAATATCGTTGCGGCTAACGATGAATGCCGGGGTAAGAACCTAACCAAGAAATTAGCCGAACTGATAAAATAAGGCCGACTTAGAAAGTATTCGAAAAAGTCCATTTCCCTTTTTATCATTTTGTTTCTAGGTGTAGTGTCGCTTTTTCTGTACTGCTTTCACATACGCTTTCTGTTTGCATCGTCATCTATGACCCCACCCTATCGTAAACGAAAGCTGTTCTGTTAAAAGGGGAAAAATACAGCAACGACACTTTACGAAACCTGCACGAACGAAAGCAACAATGTGAAAAGGCGTTCATGCGGTTGCATTACAGGGGGTTGATTAAGGAATGATGTGCCAAAAGCCGCATTACGGCAATTGGCACATCATTTTTTTATGTATTCTGCTTTTACCTGTCCGTACCATGTTCTCTTTGTTACGCCATTCCTTGCCTACAAGCAGCGGATGCGCACCCAACAATAATGGGCCTATTTTATGTTGTACATCCTGAACGATTTTGGCGGCAGCTGGTCGTTAAGCACCGTTGCGCCTTTCTTGCTTTCACATATGGCGGTTGTCGTAATAGGCCGTATGGCATCGGGATTGTCGAGTGTATTCTCCGCATCCATGCTGTGGCTCACCAAAGTTGTTAACTTTGCAGTGCGCGAACCTGTTAGCCCCAAGATGTTGAGCGTTACATCCTGCACTTTATCCGAGGTGTTTACTACTTTTACAATAACCTCTCCTTTCTGCTTGTCGACAACGGCACTGGCAAACAGTCCGTCTTGCCCCTCTTGTCCGGCCACTGGCTTGCCTTCCATTGTGAGTGGCAAAACGTTGGTGCCCTTGTTGCAGGCATACATCTGCTGTACATAGTAGCTAACCGTTTTGAACATCCGCGTATTGTCAAACCATATCAAGTCTGGACGCCACTGCCAACCGTCAACATGGGCGAAGAGTGGCGCATAGGTTGCCATTTCAACAATGTCGGCATTGCGCTCAATGTCGGTCATGAATGCAGCCTCGTAGAGCGATGTTTCATAGTGGTTCCATTTCTTTCCCTTGCCGTGGCAGGCATATTCGCCCGCGAAAACTTTCGGTCCCTTGCGGTCGTAGCCTTCATAGCGCAGGCCTTGCGAAAGAAACCAATGTTCATTGCGGTAGAAATGCTCGTCCACAAGGTCGGCTTTTATTTCCTTCATTGCTTTCCATCCTTTATCAAACATCTCGCCTTCAGAGTCGGGACCCGACGAGCCTATGATGCGAATGTTGGGATATGCGGTGCGGATGGCTTTCACAAATGGGCGCAATCGTTCGAAGTAGAGATTGTCCCACTGCTCGTTTCCCACGGCGATCATTTTAAGGTTGAAGGGTTTGGGATGGCCCATCTCGGCACGTTTCTTCCCCCATGTGGTGTTCACATCGCCATTGGCAAACGCTATTAGGTCCAGACAGTCTTGGATGTAGGCCTGCAACGAGTCGACAGGCACGTGCGCACTGGGGTCGTTCCAGTTCTGATACTGGCAAGCCATGCCCACATTGAGTACGGGTAAGGGCTCCGCACCGATGACTTCTGCCAACAGAAAGTATTCAAAGAAGCCCAATCCATAGCTTTGATAGTAGTCGGGAAAGAGCCGATGGCGGAATGTAGACTGCCAACGGTTGTTGTTCAGTGGGCGGTTTTCCACCGGCCCGATGCTGTTCTTCCATTGATAGCGGTTTTGAAGCGACTCGCCCTCAACTATGCATCCGCCAGGAAAGCGCAACACGCCAGGGTGCATGTCGTAAAGAGCCTGGGCAAGGTCGCGGCGCATGCCGTTGGTTCTACCCTTGAATGTGTTTACGGGGAAAAGGCTTACATGCTCTAAAGCCACACTGTTTTTCCCGTTTAGCAACAAGCGCAGGCGTGCTTGTTGCACGGTTTTGCCAGGTTTCAACTCCAGTTCGTATTTCTTCCATTCGCTGCCATTCACTTTCAGTTCGGCCTTTTCTAGCACTTGGCTCTCCTCCGCCGTGTTCTCATCAACAAGTGCCACCTCAAGAGAAGCATCGCCGCTTGGGGCTTTAGCCCAAACCGAGAAACGATAAGCCTCGTCCTTGATGAGCCCAATGCCGAAGTAGCCCTCATTCTGAAGTCCGGTGGCGCGTTCCTTATGTCCGGCATAACCAAGGAGCACGTAGTGTGGGCAACGCTCGAAAGGCCCATCGTTCTTTACTGCTACATTTCCGAACGCCTGCCAACCCATGAGTTTCTGCGGAAACTCGAACGAGCGGTTCTTCACCAGCTCGCCATACAAGCCGCCATCGGCAGCATAGTTGATGTCTTCAAAAAAAAGGCCGTACATCGTTGGCTGCACCTTGGCACCCACTTTTTTGGCATTGATGTCGAGCGTGTGGGTCTGTGCCAACAAGCCAACCATTGGCAAGGCGGCCATGATGCCCGATAGAATGCATTTCTTATTCATGTTTCATGTTGTTGTTAGGTGATTTTATCTGATAAAGCTAGGCGTGTTGTCGATGGGTTTAATCAGGCCATCGTTGTCATATTCGAGTTTTTTCATTACAACACTGCGCCTGAATGAATGGCCACCATGCAGCGAGCCATCGTGTGTGAAGTAGAGCCACTGCCCCTTAAAATTCACAATCGATGGATGTGTGGTGTTGCTGTTGCCCGCCACTCCATCTATGAGTCCCATTGGTCGCCATGTCCCCATGATGTTGTCGCTCATGGCATAACCAATGCGTTCGGGCCAGCCCACGGCATAGGTGAGATAGTACCTGCCATCGTGTTTGTGAATCCACGGTGCCTCGGTGAAAGGGTAATCGTCGCCAAGAGCTATTTGGTGGATGTCGCCGTCAATCTCAATCATGTTGTCTTTCAACTTGGCGATGTAGCACTGCCTGTTTCCCCAAACGATGTAAGGCGTGTTGTCGTCGTCGATGAAGATAGCCGGGTCGATGCATGCCCAGCTGTGCTTTGAGCCACGGCAATCTTTGTTTGTGAGCAAGGGATGTCCTAATGCATCCTTGTAAGGGCCAGTTATCTTGTCGCTCACTGCCACGCCGATGCCACACCAGTTGGTGGATACATACCAGTAGTATTTGCCATTGCGCTTTGCCACATGCCCAGCGTAGGCCTGCTTGCTTGTGGCCCACTTGAATGCAAAGATGTCAAGCCCCACAGGATGCTGCCGCCAATGCTTTAGGTCGGTGGTAGAGAACGTTAGCCAATCGGTCATCTTGTAACCGTTGGCAAGGGTCGCATTGTCGTCATCATGCCCTGTAAAAAGCCATAGCGTGTCGCCCTCGACATAAGCTGCAGCATCAGCCGTGTATAGATGCGTGAAGAGTGGATTACCCCTTGCGATGAGATCGGTTGAACCATCCTTGTTCGCCACAGCATGGGAAGGCGCAACGGGTTTTATCGTTCCATCGGCGTTAAACTCCAAGCGGTTGATGCACACCTCGCGATGGATGCCCGGTTGCTCATCCACATGGATGAAATTTTTGTTGATGCGATGATAAACAATATACCAATCATCGGTGTTGGGAACATTGACAACAGCATTATGACCGGTGCCGTAGATGCCCCGCTTGGCATCCTGCTGAATGACGATTGGCGATTTTGCAACGGTTATCGGCCCCAATGGCGACAACGCCGTGCCGTAAGCCACATGATAGTTGGCCGAGCCGGTGTCGTCTACCGACCAAAGAAAGTAATACAAACCACCGCGATAGAAAACGTATGGGGCTTCGCGATAGGCATAATCTTGCAATGTGCCACCCCTCGGAGTGAGCACCTTGAGCGTATGCGGCTTTATCGTTGCCATGTCTTTTTGAAGTTCGGCTCCAGCCATATAACCATTGCCCCAATACAGGAAAGTTTTCTTTGAGCGTGGGTCTACAAACACATCCACATCTATCTGTTGGCCCTGACACCCAGTGGGAACAGTGTCGACAATGGGCTTGCCATGATCCACAAACGGGCCAGTGGGGCTGTCACTTACGGCCACGCCTATCGCTTTTCCGCCACCTTGCTTTTGGGAGGCACTATAATAGAGGTAATACTTATATTTTCCCTTGCCCACTTTCACCTCTTGAACAGCAGGTGCCCAAAGGTTGCCGTCGGCCCAAGGTATCTGGCCGTTCTTTGCGTTTAGCACATCTCCCTCATCACGCCATTCCTTAAGGTCGGCCGAAGAAAAACACGCATAGGTGTAGCCACCCCAGCCTGGAAAGCCATCTGTGGTGGAATAGATGTAATAACGATTGGTCAAATTACTGTAAACAATTTCCGGGTCGGCATGAAATCCGGGGAGAATGGGATTTTGCTGCGCCTTCATCTGCCATGAGCTGAGCGAGAAAACAGCGAGCAACAAAATAAAGAGGGCTTGCTTCATATCTTATTTCATTAAACGTCCCCACCCGCTACTCTGCAGGGAAAGAACTAGAACTTTTCGTTAATATCTTTCTGTCCGTGATGTCATCACACGTTGAAACAGACAGATAAGGTAGTGGACACTTCGCGAAATTACTGGTCGAAGAAAAAGACCAGGTATCACTTTCTATGCGGGTAGCCTGATGTTCATCGTGCCATTGCTGAACGACAAAACAGACTTATTGCATTAAAACATTGCCAAAACCAGCATCCAGGCATACACATATACCATATAGGAAGGCCTTACACGCTATGGCAAAGGGCCTGTGATGCCACCTAGCTGAAATGGCACGTGTGAACATGCTCCTATTTTGCCATGTCAAGCAGATTGAGTAAGGACATTCTGGCACATGGCAAAGTTAAACATAAAAAAATGAAAACCGCTCCTTGATATAGATTATAGTTAAAAATAAATTGCTTTTAATAAACAACTGCCTTTGAACCATGACGCAGTTGCTACCAACTTGTGGAGCATTCGCTGGCAGATGGACTCACTACAAGCATCTTGTAGCCACACTACAAGAGCCTTGTAGCCACACTACAAGCATCTTGTAGCAGCACTACCAGAGCCTTGTAGCCACAGTACAAGCTGCATTGTACTGATGAACTTGCTAGCAACACGCAGAAAAACAGGGCTAAAATATAATTCTCTTTCACGATGCTATCGGGTAGGGATGCAATGGGAACATGCTTAGCAACAAAAGACCTCACACGTGATGTGCATATCGTATTTCGGTAGGCTATTTCCCAATGCCATTCATGTTTAAGAGTAAAAGTCAAGATAGCTTTGCAAAGTGTTGTGCTAATTTGTTACTGAGCTTCGGTGCCAAAAGAGAATATTTACGCAAAACCAATTGTCAGCACTGGCACAACACATCGCCCTTACCGTGGCCAACGCGTTGCGCGTCTTGCGCTCAACATACGCCTTGCGCGAATGCTCCGCAGGCTTGGCCTCTTCGCGCGGCGGCTCGGGACGTTCGTCTTGCATTTGCTTTTCTTCTACTTTTGAGTTAGAAATTGTGCATCGCGCAAGTTACTTGTTGATTGTAACGTTGGTACATGTTGCATGTAACACATCTACATGTTGCATGTAACGCTGGTACATGCTGCATGTAACGCTGGTACATGTTGCATGTAACGCTGGTACACACTGCACGTGATGTCGGAAGACGCT
>CAJPTO010000079.1 GCA_905373605.1 uncultured Prevotella sp. | reverse complement strand
TTGTTGTTTATTTTATCGTTATCGTTTGGGCTTTGGTGCGTGCCATGTACGCCGGACTGTAAGCGCATTGCACGGTGCAAGTGCCCGTTGTGAACGTGCCAGGGCGGTCGATGTAATAGGTGTTCTCTATCACATGCGTGCCTTTGCGCATCATGTCGGTGTAATAATAGGTGGCGTTGTCGCGCGGCGAGCAATAAAATCTGCCGTTATAGCCTGTCAGTTGTTTGATGGGTTCCATGCATGCTGCACGTTTTTCAACCACCTGAACGAAGTCGTAATCGCGGTCGGCAGTGATGGTTATGCGCACTTTCACTTTGCTACCCACCTTCAGTTCTCCGTCGTAAATCAGTTCGCGCTTGATGGTCAGCCCCATTGAAGCATCGGCAACGTCGGTTGTTCGCTGCATGAACTGGGCGTAAACCGATCCCCATGACGTGCCTTTGGCCGTTTTGTCTACGGAGAATGTACTGACATTAGCACCCGGCATGGCGGTCTTTACGTATCCTAACCCCGCCGAAGCGTTGGGCGTTTCGAGGCGAACGCCATCCACAGAAAGCTTCGCGGGCGAGTCGGAAGCGGCCTGCAGCACCTCCATGTTGCCGTTAAGGAAGGCGTAAACGGCATTAACGCTGTTGATGGGTGTATCCCATATCTGGGTGCGCTTCTGCTGCAACAGCCAACGTTTCATCTCGTCGAGGGTGGTTGTGTCCGAGGGTTCGAGGGCTTGTATGGCCTCGATGGCAGCCACCTGCGTGGGTATCTTATAGTCGAACCAGCTGTAATAGGCCTTTCGGGTGTCGTAGTATCGTCCCATCTCCTCGGTGAAAACGCTATACTCGCGAATGCTTTGCAAATATTCCTTGCCCATCTGTGGATAACCATTCTTGGCCAAGATGACGGCCGAAACGGCCTTGCCATAGATGGTGAAGGCGGCAGGTTGCTTGGCCAAACGGGTGATGAGGAACTTGCGCTCGGCCTTTACATCCTCGTAATAGGCATCATCCACGAGCGAACTAACATAGAGATATTTCACAGCCCACTCGCTAGGCCGCACGTTTTTCTCGCCTTTCCTTTCGAGTTTCTTAATCTCGGCCACCTCATCTTTCACAATCGAGCCCATGAAATCAAAAGCCCTTTCCAGGTTACGGTTCATGTCCGTGCGTCCCCCTGTAAGCGTTTGCAGGCGCGTTATCATCTCGCATACCGACAATGTCATCCAAGGGCTGCTCTGCATGTAGGGGCACCAGCACCATCCGCCATCGTTTCTTTGTAATTTGCGCAGCTTGTTGGTTGCCGTATTGAGCCGTTGTGCGATGCCATTTTCGTCGAAGAAGCGCACCAGCTGTTGTCGTTGTTGGGTTTCGTTCTCGGCATCAAGCACCCAAGGCGTTTCGTTAAGCACGAGGGTTTTCAGCTCTTGGTTCTTCTCCAGTTCGCTAACCATCGAGCCTTGTCCGTTTTTCTCTTGGCTCCACAGCTCAACGGTACGTTTTATGACAGGTGCTTGGTCCATGAGATACTTGGCCAGACTGTTTACATAGAACGAAGTGGCGAGCGAAACGGCATCGTCTTCATAAGTGTTGCCCATGTAAGGCAGCGTTTGTACCATCATCCACGTGGGATTGTTGGTAAATTCGATGGTTAGTCGGTTGCTGGGCTTGTTCACGGCGAAGAGTTTGCGCAGGTCGATGCTCAGTTTGCCAGGCCGATGCATGGTGAAAGCTTTCGAGTTGGTGACAAGTTCGGTGTCGGAGAGCAGTGGCAGGTAGTGTTGTTCGCCGTCGCTGAAGCCTTGTCCCGACACAGAGATGCGGCAAATCCACACTTTAGCCCCAGCATCGTAGAACTTGGAGCCCTCTTGCAGGTTGAGCAAGAAGCTCACGTTGCCCGTTTGTCCGCCGTTCACCGTGCAAGTCTTGGTCTCGGAATAGAACACGCGGTCGGTTTCTGCGTCAACAATCTCTATCAAAGCCTTGCCAGTGATGGCCTTATTGGTGGTGTTGATTACGCGTGCCGTAATCCATCCCTTGTCGCCCAGGCGCATGAAGCGTGGCATATTGGGCTGCACCATCATCTTCTTCGATGCAACGGCTTCGTTTTCCACCAACACATTGTTCAGAGCTTTGTCGGTGGCAAGCCCCATGAAGCACCATGTGGTGATGCTTTCGGGCAGTGTGAACTTGATGGCCACGTTGCCATTGGCATCCGTTGTGAGTGCGGGATAGAAGAAAGCTGTTTCGTTCATGTTCTCGCGGATGGCAGGTTTGTCGGCTTTTGCATTCCCTCCGTTGTTGCTGCTGTTGTCTGCATCTTTAACTTTCATCACTTCAGCGTCGTTTCTTTCGTCAGACGCTTCTTCTGCAACGGCTCTAGTGCCTCTCACATTCACATCCAAGGCTGCGGCGTATGCCTTTCGGGTTGCCCCAACCGATCGTTTCTCCACAGCCATGTCGTTTCCTTTGGCATCCATCAGTGCGATGGCACTGAAACGTGTGAAGCCGTAGCTCCACTCGAAGCACTCACTTGCGAAGTGATAATATTTCAAGTCGGGCACAATAAGCGGGCGCAAGGGGTTTTCTCCATAGAGATAGACTTTTCGTTTGTTCCAAATCCATTGCCAATAGGTTGAGGGGGTGCTGAAATAATACCCCAAGCCGAAGTCCCAACGATGGTTTAGTATCTGGTCGAGCGACTTGTCGTAGAGAGTAGCCATGAGTTGCGCGTTGGCAGGCTTGCCATTGGGGTACTTCAAGGAGAGTGTCCACTCTTCTTTTTGGCCAGGAGTGAGTTTGTTCCTGAATGTTTTCCACTCTGCCATCAGCCTTTTGTCGGGCATAGCCCTTTTAATGCTGAGATAAGTGTCGTAGCAATGGTCGTCTTTTGTCCACACATAACTGATGGTTATGCCGTCGCCATACTCGGGTTTGTAGGTAAAGGGGATGGTCAAGAGCGAGTCGCTGATAATGGTTGTGCCCTTTTCAATAATTCTGTCGTTCGAATAGATGGCATAAAGCACGTAAGCGTCTTTAAGCGAGGTGCCAACTTGCGTGTAAACAGGCTTGTTGGCGAGGTTGAATTTCGTGGCAGTCTGGTACACCCACATATCGCTTTCCACCACAGGACGGCGATCTTTCATGCTGAAAAGCACAAAGTCGTGTTCCACGGTGTCTTTTTCGCAGATGGCAACCAAGCGATGTTTGCCCGAAACCAACGAAGCGGCATCGAAAGCGATGGGGGTGTTGGCCTTAACATGCTGAACATCGCTCTCGTTATCTATATAATAGCGCACGTTACCAGGAATTTCCACGCCCGATGCGTTTCTGAAGCTGAACGTAATTGTTTTAAGACTGTCTTTTTCTACCTGATTGGGTACATTGCAGCTTAAAGCAGTTGACCTACTGCCCACGGGAAGGCTCATAGACCCCACACGTGTTTCTCCGCCTTGGTCAACAACAGTTGCCACGACATCGAAAGAATAGAAGCCATAGCGTTGTTTGGAGTCGGGTAAGGTAAGGGGAATGCTCACCTTGAAAGCCCCATCGTCGTCGGTTATTGTGGTTTCGCCAGCTATTTCGGTGCCACGTTCGTCGTTAGAACTACGCCACCACCACCAGAAAGCTGGTGCACGCCTAACCTTATACTGCACCTTAGCTCCCTGAACAGGCACACCGGCGAAGCTTTTTGCATGGCCAGTGACAACCACAGTGTCGCCGGGAGCATACTTTTCGTTCACCTTTGGGAAAGTTACTTCGAATGTTGGGCGTTTATATTCTTCCACTCGGACATCCACATTGCTGTTGGCTATTCCCCTTGCGCTTACACCGAACGAGCCAGTGAGGCCGTTAGAAGGTAGGGTGAACTGGGCAGAGAACTTGCCAAAAGCATCACTGACGGCCGTACATCGGGCCACTCGCTTATAGTTGGAGTCGAAAAGCTCCATGATAAATTTTTCTCCCCCAACAGCGGTTCGTTCCAAGTCGGAGCCATGCCGAACGCAGATGCCGGCTACATTAATGGTTTGTCCTGGACGATAGATGCTTCTGTCGGTGAACAAGTGCAACCTTACCTTGTCCTTATGCTCGCTGCTACCGCTATAATAAGTGTTGCATCCCCGTTCGGGAGCGTACACATCGGTGGACGTATAAGGATAAATGGCCTCGAGTGCATCATCTTCTCCTTGGCTATATTCCAACTCTCCGTTCTCACCGCATTGGTGTTGTTCGGTTCTATACTTGTATGAGTACCTGCTTCTGATGTTCAGCCGCACCTTGGCATGGGGGATGGGATGGCCCGTTGTGGCATTAAGCACGGCAATGCGCACCACGCGGTTGGGCATAGCTTGCACAACGGCCGTTACATTGGTGACATCCATGCGCGCATATTTAACAGGAACATCCTTGTTGTCGGAGATAAACTCCAACAAGTAGGCTCCAGGGGGCAATCCTTGCAATTCCAACGAATCGTTAGAATAGACGTAAGGCGGCACTCCCACGAACTTACACTCGCGTGTTGCCGAAGGTACAGGCTTCATTGTTTTTCTAAGCTGTGCAATAACATCCTTATTGTCTATGCTTTTGTTAAACAGGCCGTTGACATTCAGGCGCGACACCTTCATTGTTATCTTTCCAAGGTTACGAACACTCTTGAGATACACCCATTGCTGTTTGTCGGGCAAGACGAGTTCTCTGTGTTCAACAGAAAAAATGGGGTTAATCGCTTCCTTATATGCATTGCGTAAGTTGTTCATACGCTTCCACGAGCCCCACTTATCCAATGCGGTATTGATGTAAGCCAACGCATCTTTGGTGTCTACATCTTCGGCATAGCGCATCTTCTGATAGCGGATGATGGCCAATTCGCCAGCTTCGGGCAGATCGGCATAGAGATTAATGATGGAATCGAGCCGATGAACGAACCGCGATTTGTAGAAATAAAGGGGACGGCTGTCTTCATCAGAGATGCTATCAGTGTCCGTAAAGTTGCTTTCTCCACGCCTAAACATCATGCTTGCCACAATACATGCCGCCCTTCTGTTGCCAGCAGTGACGTAATGGTTGTACATCAGCCTGTATTCCCCAGCCCTCATGGCCAGGACATGCAGCAAGTCGTTGTTGAATATGCGGCTGTCGATGCCCGGTTCGAGCAAGGGTTCGTATCCTTTGGCCGAAGCGGCGACCAAGAGTTCGGGATGTTGAAGAGACATCTTGAGGTAAGCCTGCGCCTTTTCTCCCTTGCGGTCGTTCAATTCGTAATTGTTCCTGTACAATTCAGCAAGAGCCGACTGTAGCACGGCGGCCACAACGGGTTGCTTTTCCCTCAGACTGAGTTCGGCAGCCTCAAGTCGTTGCACCTCACTAAGCAGCGAGTCGGGCGCGATGCTCGTCTGTAAGCCTCCTCTGCAAATGAGAGCCTTGAGCATTGAGCCATACTGCTTGTCAGCTTTGGCTCGTTGTTCAATTTTATTTAGCACATTAATTGCCGTCTTAGGCAAGTCTTTCGTGATTGCCGCCTCGTACTGTTTCCACAGTGCATCGTAATTGTCGGCGAAAGCCGTTTGGCACGCCATCATTAATAAGGCTAATGCCCAAAAAGCAATTTTTCTCATACGTCCTATTGTTTACTTTGAGTACTGTTTTTTTATGCTGCTGGCACACTCCAATGAACGCCGTTTCGGCGAAGATATTGTTGTGTGCTGCGTATGTTTTTTTATTTTATCGTTATCGTTTGGGCTTTGGTGCGTGCCATGTATGCAGGATTGTAAGCACACTGCACGGTGCAAGTGCCCGTTGTGAAGGTGCCGGGGCGGTCGATGTAATAGGTATCTTCTATCACATGTGTGCCTTTTGGCATCATGTCGGCAAAGTAATAGGTGGCGTTGTCGCGCGGCGTGCGATAGAAACGGCCGCGATAACCCGACAATTGGTTGGCGGGTTCCATGCATGCAGCACGTTTCTCCACCACCTGAATGAAGTCGTAATCGCGTTCGGCGGTGATGGTTATGCGAACTTTCACCTTGCTTCCCACCTTCAGTTCGCCATCGCATATCAGTTCGCGCTTGATGGTAAGTCCCATTGAAGCATCGGCAATATCCGTCGTCCGCTGCATGAACTGGGCGTAAACCGAGCCCCACGATGTGCCTTTGGCCGTTTTGTCTACGGTAAATGTCTTGCAGTTCTCCCCCGACACGGCAGTCTTTACGTATCCCAAACCAGCCGAAGCGTTGGGCGTTTCCAGGCGAACACCATCCACAGAAAGCGTTGCGGGAGAGTCGGCAGCGGCCTGTAACGACTGCATATTGCCGTTGAGGAAGGCATAAACAGCATTCACGCTGTTGATGGGCGTGTCCCACATCTGTGTGCGTTTCTGCTGCAACAGCCACCGTTTCATTTCATCGAGGGTGGTTGTGTCTTGGGGTTCGAGGGCTTGAATGGCCTCAATGGCAGCCACCTGTGTGGGTATCCTGTAGTCGAACCAGCTGTAATAAGCCCTTGGGGTGTCGTAATAACGGCCCATCTCTTCTGTGAAAACACTGTACTCGCGGATGCTTTGCAAATACTCTTTTGCCATTTGCGCATAGCCGTTTTTGGCCAAGATGACGGCTGAAGCAGCCTTGCCATAGATGGTGAAAGCGGCTGGTTGCTTGTTCATGTGGGCGATAAGGTACTGGCGTTCTGCCTTAATGCGGTCATAATATTGTTTGTCAACGAGCGAGCTGACATAGAGATAAGCCAACGCCCACTCGCTGGGCAGCACGTTCTTGCGCCCTTGTGTCTCGAGTTTCTTCATCTCTGCCACCTCTTTTCTCACCACGTTGTTCATGTATCTGAACGCCCTTTCCATATTTTGCTCCATCTCTGTGCGGCGACCAGTTAGCGTTTCGAGGCGCGCAATCATGTCGACAACCGCCAAAGTGACATACTTGCTGCTTAGCATGTCGGGATACCAGCTCCACGAACCGTTTTCTTTCTGCAACTCGCGCAACCGCTTTGCGGCCTCATCCAAACGAAACCTTATGTCGTTCTCGTCGAAGAAACGCAGTAGTTCCTGCCGTTGATTGGTTTCATTCTTCGCATCCCAAACCCAAGGCGTTTCGTTCAGCACAAGGTTTTTCAGCTCTTCGTTCTTCTCCAGTTCGCTAATCATCGAGCCTTCGCCATGCTTCTCTTGCTTCCAAAGTTGTATGGTCTGCTTTATTGCAGGCACATGTTGCAGGATGTCATGGGCCAAGCCGTTCACATAGAGCGAAGTGGCAAGCGATATGGCGTCGTCGTGGAAGTAACGAGCGACATATGGCAGCGTCTGAACCATCATCCACGCGGGATTATTGGTGTATTCGATGGTCAGTTGATTGTCGTTTCTGTTAACGGCGAAGAGTTTGTGCAGGTCGATGTTGAGTTTACCACGCCCATGCATGGTAAACGCCCTCGTGTTGGTTACAAGTTCAGCGTCGGAGAGCAGCGGTAGATAATGTTGTTCGCCATCACTGAACCCATTTCCCGACACAGAGATGCGGCATACCCACACTTTAGGCCCGGCGTTGTAGAAAGACGTACCCTCTTGCACGTCGAGCAAGAAGCTAACGTTGCCCGTTTGGCCTGCGTTCACCGTGCAAGTTTGCTGTTCAGAATAGACCACACGCTGCGTTTCAGCGTCCAATATCTCCATCAAGGCCTTGCCAGTGATGGTTTCTTCGGTGGTGTTCATCACGCGTGCGGCAATCCATCCCTTGTCGCCCAGACGCATAAAGCGCGGCATGTTGGGCTGAACCATCATCTTCTTCGTGGCCACAGCCTCGTTTTCCACCACCACATTGTTCAGTTCCTTGTCGGTTGCAAGACCCATAAACCGCCAGGTGGTGATGCTTTCTGGCAGCGTGAACCTGATGGCCACATCGCCATTGTCGTCTGTTGTTAATGCGGGATAGAAGAAAGCCGTTTCGTTGAGGTTCTCACGAAAGGCTGGTTTGTCGGCTTTTTCTGCAGGCATCGTGCCGTTTCGGCGGCCCTTCCCCACCTTTCTACGATCATCGCCTGCCTCATCTGCCTCTTTTCTGGTGCTTGAGTCCACAGCTTTGAAAGCCATCAGTTCTTCTTGGTTCTTCATTTGATTGTCTCTCTTGATGACAGGAGCGGTAAATCGCACTTTTGAGAGTTCATAAACTTCGTCAATATCCAAAATTCTCTCTCCTCCAATGGCATACTCTTCGCCAAAACTGGGATAATAATCGAAACATTGCGACGAGAAATGATAGAGCTTAATGCTAGGAACACGTAGCAAATTCATTTTACGTGCACCCGAATATTCCACAGCACCATTGTCCCAAAGCCATTGCCAGTCGACATCTGGAGCCTCCAAATAGAAGCCCAACCCCATTCGCCAACGGTGCTTCAATATCTGTTCTAGCGACTTGTCGTAAAGCGTGGCCATGAGTTGTGCGTTGGCGGGGGTTCCGTCTGGGTGCTTCAAGCTTAGTGTCCACAGCTCTTGCTGGCCGGGAGAGAGCCTATCCCTGAACGTTTTCCATTCTGCCACCAGCCGTTTGTCTGGGATAGCCCTGCCTATTTTCATGTTACAGGTGTAACAGCTGTCGTCCTGCACCCACACATAACTGATGGTTATGCCATTGGCATACTCCGGTTTGTAGGTGTAAGAGATGGTCAGTATCGAGTCCGAAACGGCCTCTGCCCCCATATCCAACACGTCGTTGCCTGCATAGATGGAATAAATGAGGTACGCATCCTTAAGCGAAGTGCCCACTTGCACATAAACCGGCTTGTTGTCTTGCCTGAAACGCTTTGCCGTTTGGTAACTCCAACAGTTGGTTTTCACCACTGGCCGCACATCGTTGATGCAGAAAACCACGAACGCGCTTTCGAAAGTGTCGCGCTCGCAAATGGCCACTAGCTGGTGTTTTCCCGAAGCCAAGGCCGCCCCATTGAAAGCGAAAGCCTCGTTGGCCTTGGCGGTGTGCACCTCGTTCTCCTTATCTATATAGTAGCGCACGTCGCCTTCTATTGCCGTACCCTTGGCGTTTCTCCTTTCAAACAGCAGCGTTTTCAAGCTGTCTTTCTCAATCTTGTCGGGCAGGTCGCAATACAATGTTGTTGGCTTTTGCCCCAACGGCAATGTCGTAAAGCCCAAACGCGTCTCGCCGGCTTGGTCTACAACGGTGGCTTTCACCTTAAAATCATAAAACCCGAAGTTGCTGTCTTGGCTGGGCATTATTAAAGGAACGCGCGCGCGAAAGGCACCTTTGGCGTCGGTAATGGTGGTGTCGCTGAACACGTCCTCGTCATAATCATCGCCGCGACTACGCCACCAGCACCATAAGGCCGGCGTTCGCTTCACCTCATACTTCACCTTAGCCCCTTGAACTGGCACGCCTGCGAAGCTTTTTGCATAGCCCGAAACCTCTATGGTGTCGCTCGGGGCATACTTTTCTTTCACTTCGTCGAAGGTCACGTCAAACGTTGGGCGCTTGTACTCCTCAACCATGAACGACGTACTGAAATTTCCGTACCACCCAACTGCAACAACATACTCGCCCATAAGTCCGCTTTTGGGCAAGACAAACGTCGTGGAGAACTTGCCGAACGCATCTGTAACAACCTTCTCTTTGGCCACTTCTCTACTTTTCGTGTCGAAGAGTCGCAAGACAACGTCTTCTCCCTCAACGGCATTTCGTTCCAAGTCGGGTCCGCTCTTCATCAACATTCCAGCCACATTCACCGTTTGTCCCGGCCGATAAATGCTTCTATCGGTGTACAGGTATACGCTGAAGTCTTTCTTAGAGAAGTCGTTGCTTTCGTAATCGCTGTCAAAATCTGTTGGTCGGGCATAGACATCGGTGCCAGCAAAAGGATAAATCCTTTCCAACACCTCACCCTCTGGCTCCCTAAACACGGTTTCGCCATAGGCATTGCACGTCACCATCACCTGCCTAGACCGGTCTTTCTCATACATAACAAGCTTCAGTTTCAGCTTTGCGTTGGGTATGGGATGCCCCGTAGTGGCGTTAAGCACGGCAATGCGCACACGTTTGTTTGGCAGTTGTTGAGCCACGGCCGTTACGTTCGTAACAAACAACAGCGCGCGTTGCACCGGCACTTCCTTATTGTCGGCAACGAACTCCAGCATGTATGCTCCCACGGGCAAGCCCTCCAGTAAAACAGAATCGTTAGCGTTTTCATAAGCAGCCTTACTCGTGATGCGGCATTCGCGCCATGCCGAAGACACAGGCTTCATCGTAGCCCTAAGTGCTTGCAACACCTTTGCGTTGGTGATGTCTTGCTCAAACTGCCCATCTATTTTCAACCGCCACACCTTCATGGCGATGCGTTTCACATTGTATATGTTGTAAAGATAAATCTTCTGCGGCTTACCAGACAATGCCATTTCCTTGCAAGCCACACTGAACTCGGGGTTTGTCAACGCCCGCTTGGTGTTGCGAAGCAAGCCCACGCGTTTCCATGTGTTCCATTTCGATGAGGCATAGTCGATGAATTTCATCATCTCGCCAAGCTTTCTGTCTGATGCCTCATACCACATGTCGCACTTGCAGATGGCCAACTCGCACGCTTCGGGCAAGTCGGCATAAACATTGATGAGCGAATCAAGCTGCCGTACATACTTCGAGCTCTCAAACAAGCCGCTAGTATCATCGTCACGGCTGTTCGTGCCATGCACAAAGTCGTTGTATCCCTCACGAAACATCAGTGCCGCCGTTAGGCAAGCCGCCTTTCTGTTCCCTGTCGTGGAATAATAACGGTACATCAGCCCATATTCATTGGCTGCAATGGCCAGCACATGCAGCAAGTCGTTGTTGAAGATGCGGCTGTCTATGCCTGCTTTCAGCAGGGGTTCGTAACCTTTTGCAGATGTTTTGGCCAGCAGTTCGGGATGTTTCACCGACAGGCTATAATAATTTTTCGCCGCAATGTCATAATCATCGTTTGGCCGATACTTATTATAAACCTGTGCCAAAGCCGACTGGTACACGGCAGCCAGTACTGGTTGCTTGGTTCTCATGCCCAATTCGGCAGCCTCCAGCCGCTTTATCTCCCCCGCCAACGAGTCGGGAGCGATGCTTTCCTTCAAGTCCATCCTGCAAATCAAGGCCTTGAGCACGTTTCCGTATTGCTTTTCTGCCCTGCCTTTTTTTTCTATACGGCCCAACACGCCCAAGGCCGTGCGCGGCAAGTCTTTCTTCAAGGCCACGTCATACTGTTTCCACAGCACGTCATAGCCGTCTGCGAACGCCGTTTGGCACACCGCCATCAATAAGGATAAAGCCAAGAAAACGAGTTTTTTCATAAGCTGTTAAATGTTTATAGGCGTGTTTCATAAAACCGGAGCGCAAGAAAGCGCAACTTTCCCTTTTGCGAACAAAGCTCGTCCATGCCTTTGGCGAGCCTTTTCATCCAATGCAAAAGTAAAAAAAAAATCTCTTAACGGCAAGACTTTACATACCGAAAACGCGACTTTAACGAATAATATGGTCTTTGCGGCATGTTTTTGTAATTTAATAACTAACTTTGCGTTGCATAAAAAGAAAACAACAAGAAAAATGAAACGTATAAACCATATCCTCATCAGTGCACTGGCTGCCCTCGTGCTGGCCTGTGGAACGACGAGCCGCGTGCCCATCACGGGCCGTAAGCACTCGTTGCTTGTTTCAGATGCACAGATACTTAGCCTTAGTAAGCAAGAGTATTCCAAGTTTATAAAGAGTTCGCGCCTATCTTCCGACGCTGCCAACACGGCGATGGTGAAACGCGTGGGCCAACGCTTGGCGCGCGCCGTTGAAACCTACTTGATGAACAACGGATACCAAGACGAAATCAAGAACTTCGAATGGGAATTCAACCTTGTGGCCAACAAGCAGGTCAA
>CAJPTO010000078.1 GCA_905373605.1 uncultured Prevotella sp. | reverse complement strand
TTAGCTTTGCTTTTCCTATCACTTAGCTTTGCTTTTTCTATCACTTAGCTTTGCTTTTTCTATCACTTAGCACTGCTAAATGCATCATATTGCATGAGAATGAACGAAAAAGGCAATGTCTTTTGATGGATGAAGAAACGCTGAATGCGATGAAACAAGCGAAAAAGTTGTTAAAAAAGCAAAGATATAGCACGAAAAGAGCAAGCAAAAAAAAGCAAAACGCATCAATCTAGCAAAGCTAAACCATGCAAAAAGGGGTATTTGACGCTCAAAATTTAACCAAAGGGCATTTGCCGAATAAGCAAAATGCATGCTTTTTGCCGACTTTAAGGCATTAAACAACGCTAGAAATGCACGCGGCGACAAGCCATTTTGTAAATTAAAAGCAAATAAATTAACAATAAAATGAAATTGGGACTGGAAACCACAGGTGCATGCAGTGCAAACAAGAGCTAGTACTTTTATCCTTCTCGGCGATTTACCAATGACACGCTTCGTGGGCATTATTTCTTTAACAGCCATTTCATAAACCTTTTTTGCTTGACTATAAAAGTTGAAAGTCTTTCAGTATCGACCAATTTTCCACTTTCCTTTTAATGCCATAACGCACTTTACCCTTACTATTTTATGTCCACCTTCCACTTTTACGTACAAAACGCATACAAGAGAGGGTTTTTCTACATAATATTGCTTTTTAACCACTGAATAACAAGCCGTTACAAAGTTGGATGAAGAATTGTATTAAATACAAAATACTTATAAATAAGTATTGTTTCGTATTGAAAATAAATGTATCTTTGCATGCGAAATCTGCTAAAAGGTGGGTTCTCAACAATGTTTTTTGTGCCATGCGGCACGTTATGTCAAACAAACGTTTATTAAAAGATGAGACAAGAGTGGAGAGGCTTCACAGGTAAGAAATGGCTTGATGAAGTCAACATGCGTGAATTCATACAGAACAACTACACACCTTACGATGGTGACGAGAATTTTCTGGCCGAACCGACAGACGCAACCAACAAACTATGGGGTATGTTGCAGGCACTCCAAAAAGAAGAGCGTGCCAAAGGCGGTGTCTTGGACATGGAAACCGAAGTTGTTTCGGGAATGACGGCTTACGGACCTGGATATATCGGCGAAAACACCAAAGAACTAGAAAAGGTTGTAGGCATCCAGACAGACAAACCGCTTAAACGTGCCTTCATGCCTTACGGCGGTATCCACATGGCCGAACAAGCTTGCACTACTTATGGCTATCAACCATCCGAAAAATTGCACGAAATTTTCACCAAATACTGCAAAACACACAACGACGGCGTTTTTGATGCATACACAGACGAGATGAAACTCGTGCGCCATAACCATATCCTGACGGGCCTGCCCGACACTTACGGCCGCGGACGCATCGTTGGTGACTATCGCCGCGTGGCACTTTATGGCATCGACTTCCTCATCGACGAGAAAGAAAAAGACAAAAAGAACTGTGGTTGCGGCGTGATGACCGAAGACATCATTCGCCTTCGCGAAGAGATTTCAATGCAAATCAAGGCGTTGAATGAGCTCAAGGAAATGGCTCAAATTTACGGTTACGACATTTCAAAGCCTGCAAACAACGCCCGTGAGGCTGTTCAATGGCTCTACTTCGGATACCTGGGTGCTATCAAGACGCAAAACGGCGCAGCTATGTCGGTGGGACGCATCTCCACTTTCCTCGACATCTACATCCAAAGAGACTTTAACGAGGGTACACTCACCGAAGCGGAGGCGCAAGAACTTATCGACCACTTGGTGATGAAGTTCAGAATGGTGAAGTTTGCACGTATTCCCGCTTACAACCAACTGTTCTCTGGCGACCCCGTTTGGGCTACGCTCGAGGTTGCGGGCATGGGACAAGACGGCCGTTCGATGGTAACGAAGAACGACTTCCGCTTCCTTCACACGCTTGAAAACATGGGTCCGTCGCCCGAACCAAACCTCACGGTGCTGTATTGCTCACGCCTCCCCGAGGGCTTCAAGCACTATGCCTCGAGGATTTCGGTGAAAACAAGCTCCATCCAATACGAGAACGACGATGTTATGCGCCCTGTTTGGGGTGACGACTACTCCATTTGCTGCTGTGTTTCGGCTACGCAAACGGGTAAAGAAATGCAATTCTTCGGTGCTCGCGCCAACTTGGCCAAGTGCCTTACCTACGCAATCAGCGGCGGTGTAGACTCGAAGACCCGCGAACAATGCGGCCCGGCCCTGCGCCCAATACAAGGTGACGTGCTTACTTACGAAGAGTTCATGCCACGTTTCATGGACATGATGGAATGGCTGGTGGGTGTTTACGTTAACACACTGAACCTTATCCACTACATGCACGACAAATATTTCTACGAAGCAGCCGAACTGGCGTTGATAGACACTGATGTTCGCCGCACTTTCGCTACGGGTATTGCTGGCTTCAGCCATGTGGTAGACTCCATCTGTGCCATTAAATACGCCAAAGTGAACATCATTCGCGATGACACTGGCTTCCCAATTAAGTTCGATACCGTTGGAGATTTCCCACGTTATGGCAACGACGACGACCGCGCCGACGACATCGCAGTGTGGCTTTTGAAGACGTTCATGAACATGATTCGCAAGCATCACACCTATCGCCACTCGGAACCAACAACGAGTATCCTTACTATTACCTCGAACGTTGTTTACGGTAAGTTCACCAGCAACATGCCTGATGGACGCCCTGAAGGTGCTCCTTTGGCTCCTGGTGCCAACCCTTCTTACGGTGCAGAAAAGAACGGACTGCTGGCTTCGCTTAATTCGGTGGCCAAACTGCCTTACGAATATGCCCTCGATGGTATCTCGAATACACAGACAATCGCTCCTAGCACCCTCGGACACAATGAAGACGAACGCGTAAACACGCTTGTTAACGTGATGGACGGCTACTTCGACCAGGGCGCACACCACCTTAACGTGAACGTGTTTGGCGTTGAAAAACTCATCGACTGCATGGAACACCCAGAGAAAGAGGAGTATGCCAACTTCACGATACGCGTAAGTGGCTATGCCGTGAAGTTCATCGACCTGACTAAAGAGCAACAACTGGACGTTATTGCACGTCAGGCACACAGCAAATTGGCTTAAACAAAGGGGGCTTTACCCCACATCACACAAAAGTCCCCCCACGTTTTCGTGGGGGGACTTTATTCTAAATTCGGCTCTTGTGCACTGCATAGCAGTGATTAACCACATGATGGGTGTGCATTTAGCGTGGATGGAGAGCAAAAGTGGCCATCGCAACAATATGGTGAACGAGAAACGTCCCCACTTAGGCGCGTGCTAGCCCTTCATTAACTTGACCGCTTGCCAACAAGTGAACGAGAAACGCCCCCACTTAGGCGCGTGCTAGCCCTTCGATGGCTTGACGACTTGCCAACAAGAGAACGAGAAACGTCCCCACTTAGCCGCGTGCTAGCCCCACACTTTCACGCATAACTTTACTCATAGCGAACAACATTTATCAGGGCTTTCGTGCCCCAACATCTTCAATAATGGAAAACAATAACGCATTCGTCCCAATAGAAACGAACAACAGCACTGCATCGACACACAAAGCATTTGTGCATTCCATCGAATCGTTTGGCTCTGTAGACGGGCCTGGCATTCGCTTCATCATCTTTTTAAGTGGTTGTAAGATGCGATGCCGCTATTGTCACAACCCCGACACATGGTCAATGAAGTCTAACGACCTGCGTTCGGCCGATGAACTGCTGCAACAGGCGGTGCGTTTTCGTTCTTACTGGGGTAAGGATGGCGGCATTACGGTGAGCGGCGGCGAGGCTTTGTTGCAGATAGACTTCATGCTGGAACTCTTTGAGAAGGCCAAAGCAATGGGCATTAACACATGCCTAGACACTGCTGCACAGCCTTTTACTCGAGAAGAACCCTTTTTCTCGAAGTTTAAAAAGCTGATGAGCTTCACCGACCTTGTGCTTCTCGACCTCAAACACATCGACAATCATGAACACAAAAAGCTTACGGGCTGGGAAAACACCAATGTGCTGGATTGTGCACGCTTCCTCTCAGACATTCAAACACCGGTCTGGATACGCCATGTGCTTGTCCCGACAATCACTGATGATGATGCTTATCTATACAAGTTGCGCGACTTCATCAAGACCTTGCACAATGTAAAACGCATAGAGGTGCTGCCCTACCACTCGATGGGCGCATACAAGTGGCAGAAGCTGGGTTTAAACTATACGCTAGACCACATCGACAGCCCAACAAGAGAACGCGTTGAGAATGCCGAGAAAATACTGCTATCGGCTCTGAATGAAGGGTGACGGCGCAGACTTGCGCTTACATACGACACACAAAAAATGGCCTCCGCACACGCTTTTGCCTACTTTTAAGCTAGAAATGACGGTTGTTTTCTTGGCAACATCCTCCATTAACTATCTCACAACAACTTTCTTTCCGTTGGTGAGACCTACTTTTTAGCTAAGGATGGCGGTTGTTTTCTTGGGAACATCCTCCATTAACTATCTCACAACAACTTTTTTCCATTGGTGAAACCTACTTTTTAGCTAGAAATGACGGTTGTTTTCTTGGCAACATCTTCCATTAACTATCTCACAACAACTTTTTTTCCGTTGATGAGATACACCCCTCGCGGCAAAGTGCCTTTGTTTGCTGCTACCCTTTGTCCGTTGAGATTGTATATTACAGGCGAATGCGCATCTTCATCAGCGACAAACTCCACGTTCCGAACGCCAGTTGCCACATTGTTGACGACAATAGATTTGCCATCGGCATTGGAAATGTTGCAGAAATAGCCTTTAAAAGCCTTTATTTGCTGATTACCAAAAAATGGTTGCAACTTCATTTTTCGATTGATGTAATAGCTTCCCACTGGCGGCGTAACGGCATTAATCGTACCAACAAACTGACTGTTGGGGTTTTCTTTGGGTGAACAAACCTGCGTTTGCCTAATCATTATTTCCGTCATGGCGGCCTGTGGCTTTATCAAATAGGCCTCACCGGCAATCATTCCACGCGTTGTTGTCTCAAAGACAATGCTTTCTGTTCCCTCCTTTACGAACTTTGCAACCACAGTAGCCTGTCCGAACACATGCTTTACTTCGGTATCGGTGAGCGATACGGGCAAGGTGAGTGAGTTGAATACGCCCTGCTCAAGGCCGTGATGGATGCACACATTCACGTTCTTGGCCTCGCCATACACATTCTGCTTGCCGTCATAGAAGCATATTGTCACATCTTGCGACGATATGGGAACTAAAAACGTGGTAGATGCCTGTGGAACGACAATGGCATCGCACGTAATCTCTGCCCCATCGTATGCTTCACAGCCAACGTTCTCCCTTCCAGCATCAAGTCGCAACTGCTTATTTTGAGTAAAGGTGGTACTAACCCATTCGTAGGGATGGGCAGAGAGCTGGTCGGAAGACACGCTGATGGGCGTTGCCTTTTTGCTCGACACCTTTTTAAGGCTTATATGCTCAATACCATCAATGGTAGGCAGTGCATCTATTTGTTTATATTTACCCTTCACTTCGCCCACAACAAGGTCGCCCCTCTGCCATGTATTGTTCGATTTGACAGCCAGACGTATTAGCCCGGTATGGTCTTGAATAAACAATTCGGCGTCATTGCAACCCAGCACCAATGCCTTGTTGAGCCGCAACGTGGCAACATGCCCCTCCTCGACCTGCTTAAAGCTGGCAATGTCTGTTTTAACCTCATCGACATTGGGGTTGTCATCGGGTTTTGTGTCGGGCGGAGTACCTTCATCAGCATATTCAATCTCGATTTTCTCAAGTGAGAAAGTCTTGCTCTTGGGTGGGAACATCGTGAAATTTGCTTCTTTTGTGTTTCCTTCCCAAGCGTTGTCGCTTACCATTTCACCGCTTGGCGCGACAATTTCTCCCACTTCGGGCGTTACTTCCTTACCTTTCTTCAAGAAGTATAACAGCACCTTACGCATGGGTTTATCTGCTGTTATGGTTAATGTGTTGCCAGAATAGAAACGCACATACCCCCAGTTGCAGGGGTTGGTTTTGCCTTCCCCTCTCCCGAATTTCAACAACACGTTTCCCTTTCTTAAGATTGATACGGTGTAACATTGTTTTTTATTGACCTTCGGCAAAAGTTGCGTGAGGTCTAATACTTCTGCATGCATCACCATTAAGCTGCATACACAAGCAAACAACAGCAGTATGGTTTTTCTGTATATATGTTTCATGGCACTTGTTAAGTAAATTTCGTTAGACAATGCAAATATAATAAATTTACAAAACTTTACACGTCAAAAACAATTTATACTTCTTGGGATAAACAAAATTTAACCCTCGCTACGTATTTAAGAAAACTTTTGGTGCATTTTCCACCATTATGCAGCTCTTAAGCACGCAGAATGAAACAAAGGATGAAGGTAAACACAATGCGGTTACTATCGTTTTTTACAGCGTTTGAAAAGCTCTGCCAAGTCAGCACGCGGCACTCCGCGTTTAGTCAGCATGTTTAGTTCTTGTTGCGCCTCGTCAAATCGTTTCATGTCAAGTAGCGTTTCCACCTTATATATATAGTAGTCGGTGTTGGCAATGTCTTTTTTAATCGCCTGTTCATAGTCGAACAAGGCCAATTCCAACATGCCCCTTTCGCGTTCAATCCCTGCCCTAACGGCATAAGCCAAGGCCTTGTCTGGATGTTGGCTAACCAATCGGTTCGCCTGGTCTAAGGCCTCCGTGGTTCTTTTCATCTTTTGGTTGAGCAAAGCGAGAGCTACCAACGATTCGAAATTGCCAGGAATTTGAGCAAGCAGTGTTTCATAATCGCCCTTTGCCAAGTCGTAACGGCGCATGCGTTCGTAAGCAAAAGCCCTGAAATACAATGCCGTGACATTGTTAGGGAAGTGCTTTAAGATGTTGTCGTATTCTTCCTTTGCATACTGCCATTGCTCCAATTGGAGGTTCAAGGCAGCCTTACGCAGCCGCAAGTCGATGGAATCGGGATGCAAGTCGGCTGCTTTTGCCAGCACGGCAAGGCTGTCACGCAACGCTTTTTTGGTTTGCGCGCTACTATTGAAGCAAAAAGCGAAGGCAAAGAAAGCCAAGAAAACTAATCGTTTCATACAAAGTATCTGTGCGTGTGCGTAATGTTGTCTGTGAAAACACGTTACTTGCAAAGTTCCAACCAATCTAGGGCCTTCAAGTCTGGCTAGAAAGGCATTGGTTCATCATTCATTCTCGAAATGATTAATCCGCCACCATCATCGGGCAAGCTGGCCTGCGATGATTGTGTTTCGGGATTTTCAAAACGTGTATACTGGCCTTTAAATGTCAAAAGCACGTCGCCAGTGGCACCCTTACGGTGTTTGGCAATGATGATTTGTGCCATGCCGTGCAAGTCGTTGCCCTTGTCGTCCTCAAAGATGTGGTAATACTCGGGTCGATGCACGAAAAGCACCATGTCGGCATCTTGCTCGATGGCACCCGATTCACGCAAGTCGCTCAGTTGCGGACGTTTGCCTTCCAGTCCTTCGCGGTTCTCCACGTTACGGCTAAGCTGTGAAAGTGCGATGATGGGAATGTTCAACTCCTTGGCCAAGCCTTTCAAAGAGCGGCTGATGGTGGACACTTCCTCTTGCCTGCTGCCGAACTTCATTCCGTTGGCGTTCATCAATTGCAGATAGTCTATCATGATAACGCCCACTCCTTTCTCTCTCACGAGTCGCCGTGCCTTGGTACGAAGTTCGAAAACAGACAGTCCGGGCGTGTCGTCTACGTACACTTGTGCCCCTTGCAGGTTGCGAAGTCGCTTGTCCAGCCTGTCCCATTCATCGGGGGTTAGCTGTCCATTAAGTATCTTGCTGCCCACAATCTCGCACACATTCGATATCAGTCGGTTAACCAGCTGCACGTTGTTCATTTCAAGAGAGAAGAAACCGATGGGGACCTGTGCGTCAACGGCGATGTTCTTTGCCAAGCTAAGGGCGAACGATGTCTTACCCATAGCCGGCCTTCCTGCGATGATGATGAGGTCGGAAGGTTGCCATCCCGACGTAATTTCATCGAGTTTGGTGTATCCTGTTGGCACTCCTGTCATACCACCGCTATTTGCAGATGCCTTTTGCAGGATGTCAATGGCCTGCTTAATCACGGGGTCTATCTGCGTAAAGTCTTGCCGCATGTTCTTTTGGGACAGCTCGAAGAGTGCTCCTTCGGCCTCTTGCATCAGCTCTTCCACATCTACGCTCTCATCGAAAGCCTTTGTTTCAACGTTGCTTGCAAAAGAAATGAGCTGGCGTGCCAAGAATTTGTGGGCAAGTATCGAAGCATGGTATTCGATATGCGCCGAAGAAGCCACTTGCAAACTGAGTTCCACCACATAAGGCGCACCACCAACATCGTCGATTGTACCGTCGCGCTTCAGCTGTTCGGTAACAGTCATGATGTCAACGGGCTTTTCATCCATGTTCAACGCACGTATGGCCGTATATATCTTTTGATGTCGAGGTTCGTAGAACGTTTCGGGATGCAGCAATTCGCTCACAACGGCAAAGGCGTCTTTGTCTATCATCAGCGCTCCCAGAACCACTTTCTCCAGGTCAATGGCTTGCGGCGGAAGGTGCCCATAGGTGTTATCCACGGGTACCGACTTTTTTGCTCTCCTATTTGTGTTTGTTTCGGCCATGTCTTATTTTTTTTCGTGCGTTATTTCCCTTTCGCGGGATGCTTTGTTGTTTGTTTATCCTATACTGATTTTGAAGTGATCGGTCGCCGCTGGCCACTGATTTACCACGCAATAAGCCTTATGCAGCCTCGTGCGTAAACCTTGATGCGCGTTATCTCGGCGTGTTTCTCCCACCCTTTCTCCACGCTTCGTGCTGTTCCACAGCGAACATGTCTACAAAATTAGCAAAAATAATGCGATTACTGATACGTGCAGCCCAAAACATAACACAGCTTATAGCAACGTTTAATTTTATTTTGCCAAATTAAAGCTGTTGCATAAAAATGTGTTACCTTTGCAATGTAAACAATCAAGACATATTATGATTACCTTTCCTTGTGCAAAAATAAACCTAGGACTGAACATCGTGGCCAAACGCAACGACGGATACCACGACCTAGAAACAGTTTTCTACCCCATACCGCTAACTGACGCGCTCGAAGTGAAACTCATGGACGAGCAATTTCCATCGGAAGTGGCATGCGACTTGAAAGTAACAGGCAATGCCATTGCCGGAGATGAGCAACAAAACCTTGTGTGCCAGGCCTACAACTTGTTGGCCCGCGACTTCTCCATGCCCCGTGTGCATGCGCATCTTCACAAACGCATACCCTCGCAAGCAGGCCTTGGAGGGGGTTCTAGCGATGCGGCATTCATGATAAGACTGCTCGATGAGCGGTTCCGGCTGAACATTGGCAACGCCGAAATGGAGCGATACGCCGCCCAACTGGGAGCCGATTGTGCTTTCTTCATCACTGCCGAGCCCTCGTTCGCGACGGGAAAGGGAGATATTCTCTCGCCCGTAGACACGCCACAGCACAATCTTAAAGGTTATTTCTTGGCTATTGTCAAGCCGCCTATCGCTATTTCAACCGCAGAGGCCTTCAAGAACATTGTTCCCAAAAAGCCAATAAATTGTTGCCGCGATGTTGTAAGACAGCCAATAGCAACATGGAAAAACGAGCTGACAAACGATTTCGAACAACCGGTGTTTGCCCTTTACCCCGAGTTAGGCGACATTAAGCGCGAACTTTACGCCCAAGGGGCATTGTATGCGCAGATGTCGGGCAGCGGCAGTTCTATTTTCGGACTATTCCGCAAACGCCCAAACACAATCGAGAACCTTTTCCCCAATGCCTTTGTTTACATTACCTGCTTATAGGTTGTCACAACAAGGGGTGCTTCGTTAAAGACCGACACCCCTACCCTCCATCACTCTGCTCATGAAAAGAGCCATATCGCCCTTGCAGAACAAGGGTGATATGGCTCTTTTTCTATGTGCGATGCTTAAAACTTAGCACCGCCATCGCGTCTTTGTGCTTACACACAAACCATTGGGTGCAAGCAACATAAAGCACAATACATTAGTTGCCCACCACAACAGCGAAGTAAGCTTTCTTGCCAGTGGGATAAATACCCTGTATGTAAAGCACGGGGTCTTTGCTCGTAGAAGCTTCTTTAACCACTTTTTGCAGGTCATCGGTAGACTTAATGGTTTGGTCGTTCACCTTTTGGATGATGAAACCTTTAGCAACACCAGCATCTTTCAGTGCTCCGTTGTTAACCTTAATAACCTCTAAGCCCGAAGTGATGTTTAGTTGACTCTTCTGTGCAGGAGTAATTTCCTTGAAATTGCCACCAAGGATGTCCAGGTCGGCCGTCTTAACCACGCCAGTATTGCCTTGCGCATTCTTCAGCGTAACCGAAGCAGTGTGCTTTTTCTTATCGCGCATGTAAGTGATGGCAATCTTGTCGCCAGGGCGTTTGCCGGCAAGAAGTTCTTGCAGCTCGGCCATCTTGGTCATTTTCTTCCCGTCTACAGCAACAATCACGTCGCCAGCCTTCATGCCAATGGCAGCACCAGCACCACCATCTTCAACGCTTTCAACATAAATACCCTCGTTTGTGCCAAGGTCGTGTTCTTTGCCTTTCTCTTTCTCTACATCAAGAAATACGCGAACGTCACCGCCTTTGATGCCAACGAAAGCCCGTTGAACACTACCATACTGCTTAATGTCGGCCACCACCTTATTCATGATGGTCGTTGGGATGGCAAATCCATATCCGCTGTACGACCCCGTTTGCGAATAGAGCATGGCATTGATGCCCACCAGTTCGCCTTGCGTGTTAACCAGCGCGCCACCCGAGTTGCCTTGGTTGATGGCGGCATCGGTCTGGATGAACGATTCCACGGGATTTCCGCCCAGCGAGCGTGCCTTGGCACTTACGATACCCGCTGTCACGGTAGAGTTGAGGTTGAATGGGTTTCCCACAGCCAACACCCATTCGCCCACTTTCAGCTTGTCAGAGTCGCCTATGGGCAATGTAGGCAGGTTTTTACCGTCTATCTTGATAAGTGCAAGGTCGGTGTTCTTGTCTGTACCTATGATGCGTGCCGAAAATTCGCGATTGTCGTTCAGCGTAACCGTCAGTTGGTCGGCACCTTCCACCACGTGGTTGTTGGTAACAATGTATCCATCGGTAGATATGATAACGCCCGATCCAGTGGCTTCGCGCTTTGGGGTTTGCACTTGTCGCTTTTGCTTTCCGCCATTACCTTGGCCTGGGTTCCCAAAGAAACCAAAGGGGTCGCTGAAGAAGTCGCTGAATGGATCGCTTTGAACTTCAACGGTTTGCACCTTTGAATTTTGAACATACCGTATGTGTACAACGGCAGGCAGTGCTTTTTCAGCGGCAAAGGTTAAGTCTACTGGTTGCGCCGGCACCGATGCTGAAGCCGCAGCCGCATTTACCTTCATGAATGAACCTGCAGAGAATGCAACAGAAAGCACGCATAATCCGCCAATGAGGTACTGTGAATACTTTTTCATTGTTTTCTTTCTTTTATTAAATTACTATTTTTGTCTTGTCTTAGCTTTCCGGCTGCAAATATAGGGGCAATTATTGTAATACCGCAAATTACATGCGTTTCTTTATCCCAATTTAACAAACTGAAATGTCATATTAACGCCCTTTAATGCCTACGCGTTACTTTTTGAAGCAACAACCATAGCAAAACCAAGGTATTTATCATCCATCATTTGTCAGTTGCTATCAATTCGCCATTCGTGCAGCATTAGTTCTCACAGCGGCTGTTTTTGCTTTTTTCCGACAGTCACATCATTCCCTTCAACGTTTGTTTTTGCCTTTTATTGTAGCGTGCTTAGTAAATATGGCGTATATTTTTCGGAAATGAGTTGCACAAGTCGATAAAAAACACTACTTTTGCACTCGAAAATCAAGGAGAGGTGCTCGAGTGGTTGAAGAGGCACGCCTGGAAAGCTTGTATACGCCTAAAGCGTATCGGGGGTTCGAATCCCCCTCTCTCCGCTAATAGGCTTTAAAAG